>NZ_DKSQ01000057.1:33604-39480 GCF_002472765.1 Empedobacter sp. UBA7252 | reverse complement strand
TTAACAAGGGGAAGATTACAATGGACACAAACAAATTCGGATGGCTTTTTTACAATAGAATTAACGAACGAGAATACTAATTTGTCTTTTTCTCAAAAAGGAAAAGAAACACAAGAAATTGTTGTAGATTCTTCAGAAAATAACGTTTCGATTGTGTTATACAATCAAACTTTACGTTTGGAACAAGTTGATATTTTCCCAAAAAAAAAGAAAGAATATTCCGAGATTACGCTTGGTAAAGAAGCAATAGAAAATGTGCAAGCGTTTTCGTTAAACGAAGTTTTGCAACAATTACCAGGACAAGTAACAATGGATTTTAATAATAACGAGTTCAAAAATGTTGTTTTTAGAACTGCGATTTCTTCAAATAATTTGGGATTATCAGGAAGTTTGTCAAGTAATACAAATAATGATCGCAAAGATTATTTTCAGAATAAAGCGTTTGGGACGTCGATTGTAGTCAACGATATTCCAATTTCGAACAATGAAAATATGCAAGCGTTTACTTCCTTATCTGGTGGTGGTTTCAATGATTTTAATAACCCTAGTTATGGTGTTGATTTACGTCAAATTACAACTGCTAATATCGATGAAGTAAAAATTATTCAAGGAATAGCTCCTGCAAAATATGGTGATTTAACTTCAGGATTAATCATCATCAATTCTAAAGTTAGTGCAACTCCCCTACGCGCTTCCATTTCGATGTTAGATGCGACGACTGAATATAATATGTCAAAAGGTTTTAAAATTAATGATAGAAATTTCTTGAGTTTGTCGGGTAATTATTTGGCTTCTAATGAAGATGTTCGCGATAATTTAAAATCCTATAATCGTATAACAACAAATGCGGCGTGGAAATCATCAAACAAAATCAATACATTGGTTAATACTTTAGAAGGAAGTTTCGCAATCAATAATGATAAAATAAAATATGATCCAGATGATATTTCGGATCCTAAAATAAAGAATGACAAGTTTTCGATTCGATTATCTAATAATCTGAAATGGAACTTGAAAAAAGATTGGATTGATGCTTTGAATGTTGATGCAAATATCAGTTATGAAAAGCAAAATTCGAAAGAAGAACGTTGGAATAATGTCGCAACTGCTGCGGTTACAACTTCTACGGAAAATGGAATTTCGGATGCGATATTTTTACCAAATCAATACACGTTTGTCAAAAATGTAGAAGGAATTCCGATGTCTACTTTCTTAAATATAGAAGGTGTGAAAAATTACGAATCTAAAAATAATTGGAACCATACTTTTTCTGTTGGTTTATCTTCTCGATCAAGCTCTAACAAAGGTCGAGGGACATATACGGACGAAAATACAACGCCTAATTATTATACATTAAGCGGTGCAAAAGGTGGTTTAGGTTATCGTGATTATAATTTCAAAAATACCAAAACGCAATGGCAATTGTCTGTCTATGCAGAAGATAGAATTGTAAAATTTGGCGAAAATGACAATGTTTTCAAATTAGATTTAGGATTTAGATTCGATAATCAGTATGGAAATAACACATTTCAACCGCGTATAAATACATCTTATGCGTTCAATAAAGTGTTTAGAATTCGTGGTGGATACGGTATTGCTTCTAAAGCACCTTCGTTAAATCAGCTATTCACGGGAGATCGAATTTATGATCGTTTGTTGGGAGACGGAATTTATTATGTCAACAATAAACAATATGGGTGGATTGAAACGTTTCTTTTGGAAGGAAATAACTTAAACTTGAAACCAAGTAGATCTTACAATTCAGAAATTGGTTTTGATGTTAATTTACCTTTTGGATCATTAAATGTAACAGGGTATTATAATCAATTGAAGGATGGAATTTCAAGAGTTGATCATGTAGCAACTTTAGAAGGTTCTACAATTAGTGTCGACACATCCACTTCTACTCCAACTTATTCTGTTATTGGGAAAGAAGCCTATCAAATTATTTATAATACTTTGGAAAATAATTTAGAATCGACAGATAAAGGTATTGAAATGTTTATGAATTTTAACCGAATCAAACCTCTAAATTTAGATATTTCAGTGAATGGTTCGTATACAAAAACTACAAATAATAAGCCTGTTTATGAATATTCGGCTTCTACAAATGTTTTAGCAAAAGAGAAATATGCTGTTTATTATAATCCAAAATCGAATGATGAAGCTTTAATGTTTGGAACAAATTTTAATTATCATTTAAAAAAAGTTGGATTGATTTTATCTCTTCGTACAGAACATATTTTTATTCAAAATCACGATAAATACAACAATAGAAATCCAATTGGTTACTTAGATGAAAATTCTGTTTATCACGAAATTCCTGTCGAAGATCGAGGAAATACAGAATTATACGGACATTTGATTAAAGCTCCACAAAAAACATTAGCAGAATTACAAAATTCATTGCATAATTTTCATTTACGTATTTCGAAAGATTTCTTAAATGGATTCAAAGTATCTGTTTATACAACAAATGTTTTTGGTTTAAAACCTACTTATATCAACGATTCTGGTGAAAGAATTGTTTCAAAAATCGCAAAATTTTCATTGGGAGGTAAAATTGAATATACTTTCTAATTCTAAACAATTTCAAAAAAGATTATTATGTTAAAAAAATATATACTTCTCACTCCTATTTTAGCAAGTTTATTATTTAATTCTTGTTCTGATGATGATTTTGGAAATTCAGCGGTTCAACCCGTTACATTTACAACAAAAGTTACTTTTGATAGCGATTTTGATGCTTCAAAATTACCTGTAAATGCGAAAACAATTCTAAAAAATATACAAACAGGAATGACGAATGAAGTAATTTATGCAGATGGTTTAATTTTTGGACAATTATTTGGCGCAAATACAGTCGAATCTCAACCATATTCCCAAGCAAATGGACAATTAGATTGGTCTAAAGGTGAAGGAAACACAAAAGGTGCAGAAGCAAATACAGGTTATGTGTATGTTGCGAATGCGGTTCGTATTCCAGGAAATGGAACGACTTATCCAGTTCAACCAGGACAAAGTATTACAATTGCGCAAACGGCGATAAATCACAAAGGAAATTACACCGATGCAAATGGTAAAGTAATCGAAATTCTAAAACCAGAGTTGACGGTCGATTTATCAAATGCAGATTTTGAGGTAAATATGACGAGCTATTTAGGTTCTCAATATTCATATGATATTCAAAATCCTGCTGTTCCAGATTTAGATATTGTTTGGTGGGCAAATGGAAATAAAGATTTATTGTTTGATAATTTAGGTCGTCAAGCTTATATTCTTTTTAGGGCTGATGAAAATGATATAAATGGTTTTGGAAAAGTTAAAAATCCATCAAATAAAACGACGTATCAGTATTTACAATTGCCGAATTATTTTATTTTAGATGCTGTAGAAACAACACAAGACATGGGAACTAAATTGGTTCCGAAAAAATTACAGAACAAACAAGATGCTGGTTACGTCTATTTAACAGCAGGATCTTATACATCAACATCTATTATTCGTAAAACTCAAAAAACAATTAATGGTCGTATAATTTTGAAGGATACAAACAATTCGACAAACGATTTTGTAAACATCAAAGCTGAACCAAAGATTTTTGCGCAATAGAAATTAAAAAACATGAAATCAATTGATTTAACAACATACGATAACAAATTATTGAAAATTGTTTCTTTTGCTTGTTTACTTTTAGGAAGTACATCATTTGCGCAAGAAAATGATTCGATAAAAGTAACTTCTAACGAAGCTGAACAAGTTATAAAGGATTTGAATTGGCAATTACCTGTTGCGACACATTCTTTACCGATTAAAGATTATACGCATACTGGAATTTATTTCAGTCATAAAAACAATCAATTTTCGCGTAAACAAACAGCAGAAGAAACAAGTCGTTACGGTTTTTTGAGCGAAGGTTTATATACAACTGAAAATGGTTTTAGAATTTTCGGAATGATTGACTTGCAGAAATTCAATGAAAAAAATCTTTCATGGAACCTTTCTGAAGAGCGTACAGATGAGCAACAAGTGCTTTCTCCTCAATATTTCTACGTTCCGCGTGCAGCAGATTGGGATAATCAGCAATATTTGATTCGTGGTGGAGTTTCGAAAAATTTTGGCAATTTAACTTTGGCTGCAAAAGCTGAATTGAATGTCAACAAAATGGCGCGTAAATTAGATCCTCGTCCAGAGATTAAAAACAATCAATTAGTTGGAGAAATTCAAGTTGGTTATGAACTTTTTGAGGGACATCAGATTTTTGTGTTAGGTTCATATGGTCGAAAAGATAAAGATTATAGTCTAAAGTATAAAGGTAGAAATCAAGATGTAGAAGAAAATTCGAATACCTATTTGCGTTACATGGCTGGTTATGGTCGCGAAATTAATAATCCATTGAGAAATAAAATAGATAACGAAAAAACAATTTACGAATATTTTACACGAAATATCATTTCTAAAATCGGTGGTGGATATCAATTTAATTCAGACAATACAAAGTTGATTTTAGGTTACAATTACCAAGAAAATCAACAGCGAATGTATGATAGCAAAACAAAAGAAGATAAGTTCTTTATCTATGTTTGGGATATCAACGAGCATTTTGCTTATGCGAATTTTATGACAAAATTTGATAACAATACAATCAATACACGTTTAGATTTTTCGAGAAAAGATGGTGAAAATTACGATGTTTCTATCGGTGGAATGAATTATCAAAATCGTTTACAAAATCTAAATTTTGATGTTAACTTAGCTAATCGTGATGTTACGAAAATGAATTATTTTCTTGGATTCAAAACAAGCTATAATCAGAACAAATATTACGATGCTTTAGCTATTTATGACATGAAAATTAAATCGTTAGATGTTGGTATTTATGGAAATAAAGATTTAATGTTGAATGATAATTCGAAAATAAATATTGGTTTAGCTTTTAATTATTATGCTTTATTGGATTCTTATTTTGATTATACAAAAATGACTGGAATCAACGAAGATACTTTCTATGACAATGTAGCGGCTTATGATTATGCGTACAATACAACCAATCATTTTGATGCTTCAACTTCTATTCGCTACATTTTACCTGTAAAAAACAATAAAACAATCGAAGTATATACGCAGTTAAAAGGTATATTTGCAACAAATAAGAGCAATTTTACCGAAATCAATACAGATAATACGTATTTAATGAATTTCGGAATTCAATTAAATTATTAGAATGAAGATGAAAAAAATGCTTCCAATCGTTGCATTTG
This sequence comes from Empedobacter sp. UBA7252, assembly GCF_002472765.1. NCBI lineage: Bacteria > Pseudomonadati > Bacteroidota > Flavobacteriia > Flavobacteriales > Weeksellaceae > Empedobacter > Empedobacter sp. UBA7252. The sequence goes on along the minus strand of NZ_DKSQ01000057.1, from coordinate 34,219 downwards.
GTGCGACTACTCTATTTTATGCGTTTAACAGTAACAAAATAATCGATCAAGGTTATACAGTTACCGAATTACGTGCATTGTATAGTAGCGGAGATCAGTCAAAATGGCCTAAACCAACTGTTGACGAAAGTGTTTTGAAAGATGGTTTTGAAGATATTGGTACATTAGGTGAAGTTCCTTTTCCTAAAGATAATCCGTATTCTAAAGAAAAAGCTGAGTTAGGAAAATCCTTATTTTTTGATCCTCGTTTATCAAATTCAAATCAAATTTCTTGTGCAAATTGCCACGATCCTGAGCTGAATTGGGGTGATGGTCGTCGTGTTCCTTATGGCGAAGATCGACAATTGGGAGCGCGTAATTCGCCGAGTTTGATGAATGTTGCTTACTCAAAAGTGATGTTTTGGGATGGTCGTGCAAAAACATTGGAAGAACAAGCTGAATTTCCGATTCGTGATAAAAAAGAAATGAATCATCATATTGATTTTGCAACAAAACGAATTGCTGAAATTAATGGTTACAAAGAATTATTTAAAGCTGCTTTTGGTGACGAAAAAGTAACGAATGACCGTATTACAAAAGCAATTGCAACCTTTGAACGTACGATTTTATCACCAA
>NZ_DKSQ01000057.1:18412-33560 GCF_002472765.1 Empedobacter sp. UBA7252 | reverse complement strand
CGTACGATTTTATCACCAAAAAATAGATTTGATAAATTTATTTCAGGAAAATCGGATGAATTAACTGATCAAGAAATTGAAGGTTTACATCTTTTCCGTACAAAAGCGCGTTGCATCAATTGTCACAATACAGCATATTTTTCGGATAATAAATTTCATAATATAGGTTTGACATATTATGGTCGAGAATACGAGGATTTAGGATTATACAATACAACTAAATTGGCTAAGAATGTTGGTGAATTCAAAACACCTTCATTACGAGAAGTTCCTCAAAATGCTCCTTATATGCACAACGGACTTTTTCCTACGATTCGTGGTGTAATCAATATGTACAATGCAGGAATGTTCCATTTTCAACCAAATGAGAAACAGAAAATGATTCATTATTTCCGAAAACAACAGAGTTAGTTCAGAAATTGAATTTAACTGCTTCGGAAATGGATGCATTAGAAGCTTTTTTGATGAGTTTGAAACAGAATCAATACAAAATGCGTCCACCGCAATTACCGAATAAATAACAAATTATAAATAAAAAACGACTCAATAATTGAGTCGTTTTTTATTTTGTATAGTTTTAATTTTCAACTAAAATTTTTAATTGATTTTGAATAAATACTTGACTCAAATTATTATTGAGTTCATTATATTTTGATTTTAACACTTGATTTTTAGACGATTTGTAAACAGAAGCATCAACTTTATCAAACTTATATTTTGTTTCTGTGGTTTCAAAAGATTGTTCAGAAGTTTTTACAATTTCAATTAAAGAATTGGTCAAATCTTTCAATAAATTTAATTTTTTTATTTCAAGATTAACGAGATCATTTAATCGTTTTTCCTCTTTATCTTTTTGCACTTCATTTAATTGTAATTCAATTTTTTTCAATTCTCGTTGTTGCGCTGTATTTCCTCTCGAATAAATTGGAATAGAAAGATTCAATCCAATATATTGACTTTTGTTGTCTTTTAATTGATTTCCAAACTGAAAATTAGTATCCGCCAAACTCTTAATTTTCTGCGCATAAAAAGTTCCGTAAGAATAATTCAAGAAATTTCTTTGTATTTACGTTCGATTGTGTAAGATGAAAGCGCAAACAATCCAAATAATGCGATTGTAATCACAATAACATTTAGAATTTTGAACATTTTCTCTTGTTTTGTGTAATTCTCATACGAACGAGCAAATTGCTTATCAACAAATTCATATTCAAATGGATAATCTTGATTAACTTTAGCTTTCCAAAACGTTTCAATGTTATCGATGGTTTCTTTTGTATCTTCTGTGTCTATTTTAATCAGTATATTTTGAAGATTGGAAGGCATCCACTTTACAACTTTAAAATGAAAAAACATCATTGGTCTAATCTTAGCCTGTGGCTCTCCCAAATAAAAAACTTTTATTACTCCAACCAGTTTTAATTTTTGATTATTCCAATCGAACTCGTCATTTAACTTTAATGTTTCTCCAAAATGTTTTTTTGCGGTTTCATTAATAAGAACACTGGAAATTGTATCAGATGAGATTTTAGGATCTAAATCTCGTCCTTCTTTTACTTCAATTTTCATCATGTTTAGAAAGCCAAAGTCAATCGCCATATTATCTGTTACCAATTGTTTATCTTTTACTCTAAAACTTGTGTTGGATATTGCTCCACCGGAACCAAACTTAAATGCCGTTGCATTAATGCTTTGTACGCCTTTAATTTTTGCTACATCTTGCTGGAAACTTTCGTAAAAATTGAACTTATTTTCTCCTAAATCCTGTCTTTTAAACGGAATACTAATCACTTGATCTCCTGAAAATCCCAAATCTTTTTTTGCAATATGATTCATTTGTTGAATAACAAGAGTTCCAGCTACAATAAAGAATGTAGCAATAGAAAATTGTAAAATCAACATTCCATTTCGTAACCAAATTCCATTCTTGCTTCTTGAAAAATTCCCTTTTAGAACGTTAAGCTCTTTAAAATTTGACACATAAATGGCAGGAAAAATTCCGGCAATAATCACAACTACAATGAAAATCGCTACAAGATATGGGATAAACGGGATAATTTCTATTTCCAGGTTTTTGTCAATCAGCTGATTATAACTGGGTAAACCTACTTCAACCAAAGCCAAAGCAACCACAAATGCCAAAACAGTTGTAATGGTTGTTTCTACAATAAATTGGACAACAATATTTCGTTTGGTTGCTCCAACCACTTTTCTGATTCCTACTTCTTTTGCTCTTCTAATTGCTTGTGCAGTGGAAAGGTTAATATAATTGATGATGGATAAAATTAAAATCAGATAAGATAATCCCAGGTTAATCTGTAAAAACAGTTTGTTTCCCATTCCTTCCGGAAGTCTTGAAACTTTGGCATTTAATCTCGAATCTTTTAAAGGCTGTAATTGTACTTTAACAGGTTCGTATATCTTTGAAAATTCTTCTACTGAAACTCCTTCTCGTTGCGCATTTTTAACTGTATTATTCTCATAAAATAATTGTGTAGCCAGTTTCTCTACTTCTAGTTTGTCTGCAGGATTTTTAAGCTTTATAAATAGTCCTGTGCCATAATTTCCCCAGTTATCCTTAATATCCTCTAAACGTGAATAAATATTAGAAATAACCATTTTAGGTTGAAAGCTTGTGTATTTTTCTGCTTTAAAAACACCATAAATCGGCATCTTTATTCCATCATATGTTGTCAAGATTTTCCCTACAGGGTTTTCTTTACCAAAGATTTTGATTGCTTCACTCTCTTCTATTGCAACACCATATCTGTTTTTGCGAAAATCATCTACACTTCCTTTTATAAACTTGAATGGAATAAAATCAAAAAAATTCTGATCTGTACTAGTAATTCCAGTAACATAAACTTTTTTATTATTGACGTAATAAGTTTCTTGCCCATACCAACCTTCAAACCAACAATAACTTTCTATCTTATCTGATTTTTCTTTTAAGTAACGAGGCAAAGGTTCAACACTTGTAGGCCAAGTTTCTCCACCTCTCTGAAATACAGTTAATGTTTCAAATACGCGACCAATATTCGGATTCCATTGATTGTAACTCGTTTCATCTTTCCAATATAAAGTCGAAAAAATAACACCAGCAATTCCGATAGCTAAACCAAGAATTGTAAGAAATGTAAACCCTTTATTCTTGATCGTATTTCTTAAGTATATTTTAAGCCAATTTTTTAGCATTGAATTTAAATTTTAGTTTTCTCAAAAACATTTACATTTTTCTGATTCATTTTTTCAGAAAGAATTTCACCATCTTTCATGGTAATAATTTTATCAGAGTAAGCCGCATCATGAGCCGAATGTGTCACCATCAAAATTGTAGATCCTTGCGCATGCAAATCGGTCAAAAGCTCCATGACTTCATTTCCATTAATACTATCCAAATTTCCTGTTGGTTCATCAGCCAAAATTATTTTAGGATTAATCACTAAAGCTCTTGCTACTGCAACACGTTGTTGCTGACCACCAGAAAGTTGCTGTGGATAATGTTGCAAACGATGGACAATGTTTAATTTTTCGGCAATTTCTTGCACTCGTTTTTTTCGTTCCGAGTTCGAAACTTTAGAATAAATCAAAGGTAATTCGATATTATCATAAACTGATAATTCATCAATTAAGTTGAAATTTTGGAAGATAAATCCTATGTTTTCTTTTCTAACTTGAGAGCGTTTCGATTCGTTTGCATTAGACATTTCAAGGTTATTCAAGGTATAACTTCCTCCATTGAAAGAATCCAATAATCCAATAATATTCAATAAAGTTGATTTTCCACAACCTGAAGGGCCCATAATGGAAATAAATTCTCCAGAATTGATTATTAAATTAATCTCATTCAACGCTTTTGTTTGAATATCTTCTGTGATAAATATTTTTGATAAGTTTTCTATTTTAATCATGATGTTATTTTTTTAATTTATTTTTTGTCATTCCGAACATAGCTTTTAGCGAAATGAGGAATCTGTATTTTATAGATTTCTCGATAAGCTCGAAATGACAGCTAAAATTGTGTGTTATTATTTTTTTATCGTTAATTCTTGTACTTCTTTATAATCTTCGTAATTCGAAATAATTACTTTTTCATTTACTTTTAATCCTGAGGATATCTCATAAACACTCGGATTTTCTCTTCCTAATTCAATTTTTCTTCGTGTTGCTTTATCATTATTAACAACAAAAATCCACTTCCCTTGTGTGGTTGTATAAAAGGAACCTTTCTGAATCACTAATTTCTTCTCTTTCTCGGATAAAATCGATTTTACTCCTACGGATAAACCTTCTTGTAAATTTTCAGGAATTTTATCAATAAATTCTAATTCTGTTTTAAATTTTCCATTTTTTATTTCTGGAGAAATCTTAGTCACTTTCACTTTTATGATTTTTCCTTTAATTTCGATTTGTCCATATTGATTTTCTTGAATTCTATCCAAATAATATTCATCTACCATTGCAACTAATTTATAACCGCTTAGAATATCCACTTTTCCTATGCTTTTTCCTGCTTCTATTGATTGTCCTAATGTCGCTTCAAAAGAACTTAAACGACCAGTTTCAGGTGCTAAAACCAAGAAATTTTGTTTGTTTTTCCGAAGCGTTACTAGACTTTTTTGCATGATAGCTAAAGCTTCATTAATTTGCTTTAATTGAATCGAATTTGATTCACGTTCCTTTACCAAACTTTTTTGAATAATTGCTTTTCGTTCTTGCTGATAGCGCATTTTTTCCTTCGTATTCTCCCACTCATTTTTTGCTAACACTTCTCGATCATATAACTTTTGATTTAGTTCATAATCTAATTTTGATTGATTAAAATCGTGTTCAATTCCTACAAAATCCTTTGATAGATCTAATTCTTGATTCCGAATAGATAGTTTTGCAACATTTAATTGATTCATTTGTTCAATAATTGCCGTTTCTTGCGTCAAAAAATTAAGTTCCGTATTCGGATTATATAATCGTGCAATTGGTAATCCTTTTGTCACCTTCTCACCATTTTCTACAAATATTTCTTGAACAGAACCACCTTCTATCACATTGATAAAGATTGAATTAATTGGTTCTATTTGTGCCTGAAAAACAACAAAATCTTCAAAATAATCTTCAGAAACGTCTTTTATCATCAATTCATTTGCACTTACAGTTAAAGTTCGCGGTCGATTCATCAAATAAAAACTCGAACCGCCTAAAATTATGGTCGTTACAGCAATTATTCCGAGGCGTTTATATTTTTTATTTTTTTGATTGATTTTCGTATCCATTATTTATTAAATTTACCAAACAACCGTTTATTTATGGTTATTTTACTAATTATCAATACGTAATAAATATGCCCAAAATTTATAATTTCTTAAAGCATTGAAATCAATTCTTTTAAAAAATTATATAAAAAATAGACTGTCCGAAAACGAACACTTATTTGTTCAGAAACGGACACATGACAAAACTGAATATGAAGAAAACTTTAGCCACTATACTGATTTTAGACGATCAAGAAGAAATATTAATTGCAAGTCGACTACTTTTGAAACGCCAATTCGAAACAATTATCACTTGTTCTGATCCTAAAAAGATTCCTCAAATCTTGGTAGAAAATGAAATTGATGTTGTTTTAATGGACATGAATTTTAGAACAGGTTATGAAGATGGAAAAGAAGGAATTTTTTGGCTGAAAGAAATTCAACATGCGCAACCAAAAACGAGAGTAATTTTAATGACTTCCTATGGAAGTGTAGAAACTGCGGTTGAAGGTTTAAAACTTGGTGCGATTGATTATATTTTAAAACCATGGGATAATGATAAATTAGTTAATCTTATAAAAGAAGCGATAAAACAACTTAGAAAATCGAGGAAAATAAAAGAAGCGAAAGAAAATAAGTTGTTTTACGGAAATTCTCCGAGTATCGAAAAAGTATATAAAATCACCAATAAAATTGCAAAAACCGATGCAACAATCTTGATTTTAGGCGAAAATGGTACAGGAAAATCAGTTTTGGCAAAATCAATTCATGAAAATTCTTCTCGAAATACAGAAAAATTTGTTCATGTTGATTTAGGTTCTTTAAACGAAAATCTATTTGAAAGTGAATTATTTGGATATAAAAAAGGTGCGTTTACCGATGCAAAAGAAGATACAATTGGTCGATTTGAAGCAGCAAATAATGGAACAATTTTTTTAGATGAAATTGGGAATTTACCAAATCATTTACAAGCAAAACTTTTGCAAGTAATTCAGAATAAAGAAATTATTCGTTTAGGAGAAAGTTTACCAAGAAAAATTGATGTTCGGATTATTGTTGCTACGAATGCGAATCTTGAAAATGCAGTAAAAGAAGGTCGTTTTAGGGAAGATTTATATTATCGAATCAATACAATTTCAGTTACAATGCCAAGTCTTAGCGAACGAAAAGAAGATATTAAACCTTTGATTGATTATTTTTTAGAACTTTATGTTGATAAATATGAAGTAGAAAAACCTATTATCCATGAACAAATTTTACATCAATTAGAAAACTACGATTGGAACGGAAACATTCGAGAATTGCAAAACAGAATCGAACGTGCAATTATTTTGGCTGAAGAAAATGAAATTACGATTGAAAATATAGGTTTCACAACATTTATTCCTCAAAAAATAACAGATAATTCAAATAATTTGAACGAAATAGAGCGAAATAAAATTGTAGAACGTTTACATTTTTTTGAAGGAAATATTAGTAAAACAGCCGAAAATTTAGGTGTTTCTCGTGCTGCTTTATATCGAAAATTAGAAAAATATAACATTACGAATTATAAATAATGAAACGCAATTCTCTTATTTTTCAGTTAGTACTCAGAATACTTTTTTTAGCATTTCTTTTGTTTATGTTGGCTTTTATTGGAATCAAAAATTATTGGTTTTCATTTACATTTGTATGTATTATTACAATTGTTTCGATTACGGAAATAATTCATTTTTCTAAAAATTATCTTTCTAAAAATCAGAAAATTATAGATGCTTTATTGTACAATGACTTTAACTTAAATATTAATCAAAATCAATATAAAAAAGACAATTCTGTATTAAAATTATATCATAAAATTAGAGAAGAACATGTTTTAAATTCGTCTAAAGAAATCATTTATCATCAATTATTGAATGCAGTTCCGTTTGGCTTTTTGATTCTTAAAAAAGAAGAAAATGATCGAAAAATTATATTTATCAATCATCATTTTCAAAAGATATTTAGCGTTCCAAAATCAAGTTCGTGGAATTATCTAAAAAAATTGATTCCACAGTTTTGTGAAACTTTAGAAAATAAAGAATTTGATGATTTTAAAAGTACAATTGACATACAAATTAATGATGAAGAGCGACAAACTTATCTGATTCAGAACACAAAAACGTTGATTGCTCATGATGAATATGCGATTATTTTTATTGATTCGATTCAGCGCGTGATTGATTCCACTGAAAAAGAGGCTTGGATGAATATTATGAAAGTTATTGCGCATGAAATCATCAATTCTTTGACGCCTATTTATTCATTAGCAAATACCACAAAAACTTATTTTGAAGCGAATCATTTAGACAAAAATGATTATGATGATATTCGTTTGAGTTTGAATACAATTATGAATAGAAGTCAGCATTTACAGACGTTTGTAGAGCAATATCGTAAATTGACCATGTTACCAAACCCTGTTAAATCGTTACAAAATTTGTATGAAATTGTCCAAGGAATTGAACAATCTTTTTCGGCTGAATTTCATCAAAAAAATATTGTTTTTCAGAATTTAATTCCACAAAATATTGAAGTTGAAATTGATCGTATCTTATTTGAACAAGTTTTGATTAACTTAATCAAAAATGCGATTTATTCATTAGAAAATGTAGAAACTAAATCTATTGAAATTTCATCGAAACAAACTGATAATCGATTGCAAATTATTATTCAAGATTCTGGACAATTGATTGATGAAGAAATCATTTCCAAAATATTTTTACCTTTTTATACAACTCGAAAAGATGGTGCAGGAATTGGCTTAACACTTTCCAAAAACATTATAGAAGCGCACAAAGGTTATTTGTATTATCAACAAAATGATGGCGTGAAACGTTTTAATATCATCTTAAAGTAATTAGTAAAAAGTGTAACTTTAACCTCTAATTATATAATACTTTCTCGCCAAAATCTTTGGAAATTTGTCCCATAAAATTACTGTTATGAATGCACTAACACTTACTATACCGATTATCAATTTGAATTCAGAAAAAGATGTTGAACTCATCAATAAATTACTTTCTGAAATAGAAAATCTTGATGAATATGCTGTGAATTTAGATGCTAAAACGATTAACGTTTCGGCAAAGAAATTATGGAAAGTTTCCCCTAAAATCTACGAAACTTTAAAGCAAAATAACTTCAAAATAGATTCTGTCGAAAAATCGTATCCCGTTCTCAATATGACGTGTGCTTCGTGTGCGAGTAGTTCTCAAGCGAATCTTAATCGTCAGTTAGGTGTTGTAAATGCGGAAGTGAATTACGGAAATGGAATGGGAAAAATAGAGTACATTCCTACTCTAGTTTCTCCAGAAAATTTGAAAAATGCTTTAGTAGAAGTTGGCTATGATTTGGTGATTGATGAGTCTAAAAATCAAGATGAAGAAATAGAACAACTTCACGAAGAAAAATACAAAACGCTGAAAAATAAAGTGATTTGGGCTTTAATTTTTGGAGTTCCTTTATTTATTATTGGAATGTTTTTTATGGATATGCCTTACGGAAATTACATTATGTGGGCACTTTCTACGCCAATTCTTTTCATTTTTGGGCAACAATTTTTCGTCGGTGCTTGGAAACAATTGAAAAATAAATCGGCTAATATGGATACTTTGGTTACTTTGAGTACAAGTGTAGCCTATCTTTTTAGCGTTTTCAATACATTATTTCCAGAATATTGGCACAGCAAAGGTTTGCATGCGCATCCTTATTTTGAAGCTGCTGGTTTAATCATCGTTTTTATCTTGATTGGTAAATTGATGGAAGAACGTGCGAAAGGAAATACTTCCGAAGCGATCAAGAAATTAATCGGATTACAACCTAATACTGTGTTGGTTGTGAAAGATGGAGATCAGGTTGAAGTGAAAATTGAAGATGTACAAATTGGTGATTTGATTATTGCAAAACCTGGAGATAAAATTGCGGTTGATGGAATTATTGTTTCGGGAGAATCTTTTATCGATGAAAGTTCATTGACAGGAGAACCAATTCCAGTTGAAAAAGGAATTGATGCAAATGTTTTTTCAGGGACCTTAAACCAAAACTCTCCTATTCAATATAAAGCCTTGAAAGTAGGGAATGATACACTTTTGGCTCAAATTATTCAATCGGTTAAAAATGCACAAGGAAGTAAAGCGCCAGTTCAACAATTGGTAGACAAAATTGCAGGTGTTTTTGTTCCGATTGTAATTATTATTGCAATTCTAACGTTCATTACTTGGTTAGTTTTAGGTCAAGAAAATGCTTTTACAATGGCCCTTTTATCGATGATTACTGTCCTTGTTATCGCTTGTCCTTGTGCGCTTGGTTTAGCAACACCTACCGCGATTATGGTTGGAATGGGAAAAGGTGCTGAGCAAGGAATTTTGATCAAAAATGCTGAAAGTTTAGAATTAGCGAAGAAAATTGATACAATTATTTTAGATAAAACAGGAACAATTACAGAAGGAAAACCAAAAGTACAAGAATTGATTTGGTTTGATGATTCTGCTAAAAATATGCTTTATACAATCGAAAATAATTCGCAACATCCTTTGGCAAAAGCGATTACAGAACATATTGGAAAACAAGATATTTTACCTGAACTAAAAATTGAAGATATATCTGGAAAAGGATTGAAAGCTAATATTTTAAATGACACTTATTATGTTGGAAAAACAAGTTGGATTACTGAATTAAATATTCAAATTGATGAAAATGTAAAACAAGCTATTCAAGATTTTTCGATTAAAAATTATACTACTTCTTTCTTTGGAAATGATAAAAAAGTTTTGGGATTAATTGGAATTTCTGATGAAATAAAAGCAACTTCTGTTGAAGCTATTAAAGCTTTTCACGAAAAAGGAATTGAAGTTTGGATGGTGACTGGTGACAACGAATTTTCGGCAAATGCAATTGCAAAACAAGTCGGAATTGATCAAGTTGTCGCAAATGCTTTACCAAATGATAAAATGAGTATTATCAAAGATTTGCAGCAAAAAGGAAAAGTTGTTGCAATGGTTGGTGATGGAATTAACGACAGTGCAGCGTTGGCTCAGGCGGATGTTTCGATTGCGATGGGAAATGGTTCTGATATTGCGATTGATGTGGCAGAAGTTACCTTGATTGGCGGAGATTTGACAAAAATCGATCATGCAATTAATTTATCTACGCAAACGGTCAAAACAATTCATCAAAATTTATTTTGGGCATTTATTTACAATGTAATAGGAATTCCAATCGCTGCTGGAGTGCTTTATCCAATTAACGGATTTTTGTTAGATCCTATGATTGCTGGTGCTGCAATGGCTTTGAGTAGTGTAAGTGTTGTAACAAATAGTTTATTGTTAAAGTATAAAAAGATTTAAAAAAGATTTAAAAAAACTTTAAAATATTCATAAAAAAATCGGCTAAATATTTAGTCGATTTTAATCTTCTAATTCTTTGATTTTAACCTTTGAAGAAAAATCAGGATGTTTTGTATTGATTAAATAATTATATTCTTTTGGAATGATTGACGATGGAACTTTGATAACCAAATATTTAAAATCCTGATACCAAGCAGAACCAATCTCTTGTAACTCGGGATAAGCCTCTACAGATTGCCAATTCTTAGGTAATTTAGACTTTTTAATTTCATAAATTTCATCTTCTTCGCAATCAATTTCTATCACTAATAATTTGTACGAGTTATCAATGCTAATAGAACTTCTATGCACCACCAATTTTAAGGTTGAAAGCGCGCGAGAACTTCCTGCATAAATAACAAATTCATCATTTTTATTCCATCTGTTGGCAACTCCAGAAGCTTGTAATGATTTTGAATATCTCGCTTTACGAATATTGTAAACTAACATTGTTAGACGTTTTCTCCGTATTCTATCGCAGTCAAACGATTATCGATAAATTTCAGACCTGAAACTGTATCAAGAAAATCTGCTGGCGATTTTTTATCTAACAAAACATTAGGCGTCGTTAACCATTTCTCGAAATCATCTTTTGTATTGAAAACCTCCAAACCGTGTTTGTATAAAGAAATCAATAAAACAATATGCTCTTTTGTATTATCTTTTAGAGAAACATCTTTCGTTTTATAATTTCTGTATGTACGCGTTGTGATATTTAACCAACTTGAGATTATTTCGTCTTTTAACGTTGATAATTCATCAAGATATTGAATATATTTTTGATCAATATTATAACGATTTACGTAAAAATAAACACTCGTAAAATCTCTTACTTCAGGGATTTCATTTATGATTTGTTCGTATTTTTTTAGTTTAACAGTTGCCATAATTCTAAACTTTTATTAAAGTTACAATTTTTCCACTTAATAAAGGAACTTTTTCTCAAATTTAAATAAATTTAACAAAAAAAGAGGTTGCCTAAGCAACCTCTTCCTATATAATGATTTAAAAATTCTTATTTCAAAGAACCAACCATATCTTCTGGTTTTACCCATTCGTCAAATTCTTCAGCAGTTACATACCCTAATGCGATTGCAGTTTCTTTTAACGTTGAGTTGTTTTTGTGAGCTGTTTGAGCAATTTCAGCAGCTTTGTAGTAACCAATTTTCGTATTAAGTGCTGTAACTAACATTAATGAATTATCAACTAATTCTTTGATACGAGCATAATTTGGCTCAATACCTTGCGCACAATGCTCATCAAAAGACACACAAGCATCTCCTAATAAACGTGCAGATTGTAAGAAGTTTGCAGCCATAACTGGTTTGAAAACATTCAATTCATAATGACCTTGAGTTCCTCCAATTGTAATCGCAACATCGTTACCCATAACTTGAGCTGCAACCATTGTTAACGCCTCACATTGAGTAGGATTTACTTTACCTGGCATGATAGAAGATCCTGGTTCGTTTTCTGGAATGATAATTTCTCCAATACCTGAACGAGGTCCAGAAGCTAACATACGAACGTCATTTGCAATTTTGTTTAATGAAACAGCTAATTGTTTCAAAGCTCCGTGAGTTTCTACGATTGCATCGTGAGCAGCTAATGCTTCGAACTTATTTTCTGCTGTTACAAATGGATGACCTGTAAATTCAGCAATGTATTTAGCAACTAAAACATCGTATCCTTCTGGCGTGTTAAGACCTGTACCTACAGCAGTTCCACCTAAAGCAACTTCAGATAAATGCTCTAGTGTATTTCTTAAAGCTTTTAAACCGTGATTTAATTGCGCTACATATCCAGAAATCTCTTGACCTAATGTTAATGGCGTTGCATCCATTAAGTGTGTACGACCAATTTTTACAACAGATTTAAATTCTTCAGCTTTCTTAGCTAATGTATCACGTAATTGCTCAACACCTGGAATTGTTACTTCAACAACTGCTTTGTAAGCAGCAATGTGCATACCTGTTGGGAAAGTATCATTAGAAGATTGAGATTTGTTAACGTCGTCATTCGCTTTAAGAACTGGTTCACCTTCTCCAATTTTGAATCCAGCTAAAACTTGCGCACGATTAGCAACAACTTCATTCACATTCATATTAGATTGAGTTCCTGAACCTGTTTGCCAAATTACTAAAGGAAATTGATCATCTAATTTTCCTGCTAAAATTTCGTCACATACAGCAGCAATAGCATCACGTTTTTCAACTGGTAAAACACCTAATTCAGCATTTGCATAAGCAGCAGCTTTCTTAAGATAAGCGAAACCTTCTACAATTTCGTGAGGCATAGAAGCCGCAGGACCAATTTTAAAGTTGTTACGAGAACGTTCTGTTTGAGCACCCCAGTATTTATCTGCAGGAACTTTTACTTCCCCCATGGTGTCTTTCTCAATTCTGTATTCCATTTTGGTATTTTTTATTATTTATATATTGTTTACTTATCTCACAAATTTAAGAAATCGTTTGATGAAAGAAAAGTGATTAATGTTAGTATTTCTATAAATTTTATTTACTAAGTTTGTATCACATAAAAATAAAATCATGATTCAATTTTTAGGTTTCTTATTATTCTTAACAATCGCTTTATGCGGATTCTGGGGTATCATCTTTTTTGCAACGATGGCTATTTCTTGGATTCCATTTTGGGTTGCGAATTTAAGAAAAGAAAAAGCTGGAATAGTAACAGCAGAAGATCCTCGTCCGATTTTACCAAATCAAGAAGGAATCACAGTATTATTCAAAAAATAATAAGCTGTAAAAAAAAATTAAAAGGAACTTGACGAAGTTCCTTTTTTTATTTATTCGACTTTCGAATCTTCTTCATAATTTCCTTCCAAATAATTTTTCAAACTAATTCGGATAATTTCTGTCCAACCAGCTTCAAAACTTTCGCGCGAGAAATTTTTATCATCAGGCGGAAAAGTTTCAATTCCTTCATGAATCAACGTTAATTTTGTTTGCGGAACAATTTCATCTGTTAATTCATCCAAAATAAATGTAACAACAGAATTTCCTTCGTAGACAGGATATTTCCATGTATAAGCTAACAATTTAGTCGGCTCTACTTCTACTATTTTACAGTGATGTAAATACGATCCGCCATAAAACTCAAATTCGAATCCAACTTCTGGAACAAACTTCTTAATATCAAAATACCATTTATCAAAAGCAGATTTTGTCGTTAAGGCATTCCACACTTTATCAATTGAAACATCAAAAATTTCTACTATTTCTACAGGCTTTGCACTCATATTCTATTTTTTTATGATTTTGTTTAATTTACTAATTTTTTAATTATTATTTAAATTTAGCCCAAAATTTAATTGTTACATTTGCTATGTGTAAAATTTTTAAAATGAAATTTAATAAAACTTTTTTAAGTGTTTTAGGGTTATTTGCTGGTCTTTCGCTATATGCGCAACAAGAGGTTAGCCGTCCAAAACTAGTAGTTGGTATCGTTGTCGATCAAATGCGATGGGATTATTTATATCGTTACCAAGATAGATATTCTACAGGAGGTTTCAATCGTATGTTAAACGAAGGTTTTAGCAACGAAAATACCTATATTCCTTATATACCTACTTATACAGCTATCGGTCATAGCACTATTTATACAGGTTCTGTGCCTGCTATTCACGGAATTGCTGGGAACGATTTTATCATTCAAGCAACAGGACAAGAAATGTATTGTACGCAAGATGATGCTGTAAATGGGGTTGGAACTTCATCAAAAGCAGGAAAAATGTCTCCAAAAAACTTGTTAACTTCTACAGTTACTGATCAATTAAAATTATCAACAAATTTCCGTTCAAAAGTATATGGAGTTTCGTTAAAAGATCGTGGAGGAATATTACCTGCAGGTCATTTTGCTGATGCTGCTTTTTGGTTTGATGGAGAATCTGGTAACTGGGTTTCGAGTACATTTTATATGAATGAGTTGCCAAAATGGTTACAAAAATTCAACGATAAAAAAGTTCCTGAAAAATATTTAGACAAATGGAACACACTTTATCCGATTGATACTTATGTACAAAGTGAAAAAGATGGAAATCCATATCGCGAAAATTATAAAGGATTAGATAAAATGCAATTTCCTTATGATTTGAAAGCGTTGAAAAAAGAAAATGGTTTAGGTTTGATTCGCTCTACTCCTTTCGGAAATTCGTTAACAAAAGATATCGCGATTGAAATTATTGATAACGAAAAATTAGGTCAAAATGAGAAAGGAATTACAGATTTTTTAGCGGTTAGTTTCTCTTCTACTGATTATGTTGGACATCAATTTTCTCCAAATACAATCGAAGCCGAAGATACTTATTTGCGTTTAGATAAAGACTTGGAACAATTATTTAATCACTTAGACCAAAAAGTTGGAAAAGGGCAATATTTAGTTTTCTTAACTGCAGATCATGGTGGAGCTCATAATCCTAAATATTTCCAAGATAAAAAAGGTAATGCAGGATACTTTCCAACTGGAGAAGTA
>NZ_DKSQ01000057.1:7128-18344 GCF_002472765.1 Empedobacter sp. UBA7252 | reverse complement strand
CAACTGGAGAAGTAAAAAAAGCATTAAATGCTAAATTACAAGAGAAATTCAAATCTACTGATATTGTACGCTCATTGACAAATTATCAGGTTCATTTGAATTATCAAACGATCGAACAAAATAAATTAGACGAAGAAGATATCAAAGAAGAAATCGTAAAGTTTATGCAAAAAGTTGATGGTGTTTCTTTCGTAGCTGATATGGATAAAATTGGAGAAGCTTCTATTCCTGCGATTATCAAAGAACGAATGGTTAACGGTTACAATCGTAAACGTAGCGGTGCTATTACTTATATTTTAGAACCACAATGGTACGGCGGAAAACAAAATGCTGGAGGAACAACACACGGAACTTGGGGGGCTTACGATGCTCACATTCCATTTGTTTTGATGGGTTGGGGTATAAAACATGGTAAAAATAATAACCGTGTTTATATGACAGATATCGCACCTACAGTTGCCGCTTTGCTACATATAGAAGAGCCAAACGGAAATATTGGCGAACCAGTTTCTGAAGTAACAAATCCAAAATAATCTTATAAAAGATAATTCTAAAAACGCAACTTAATTAGTTGCGTTTTTTTTTGTTTCTATAATTATTATTTACTCTATTTCAATTGTTTAAATTTTATAATTAAAGAAATTAACGATTAACATCTATAACATTATTTTGATAAATAATAAGCTCATATTATTGATAATGAGAAAAATATAAATAAGAGGGGGTAATGAGGGATTTGTTTTAAGAGGAAAATCAGCATTTTTCGTTGATTTGTAATAGAAGATAATTATACAAAATCATGAGAAATTATAGAACGTTATAATATTCCAAAAACAACATTGTATAAATGGATAATTTTTAATATTCTGCACAATATTAGTAAAAGAGTATAATTTTCTCCAATTAAATTAATAACTTTAATATTCTAAATACATCATAATGAAAAAGACTTTTTTAAGTAAATTAACTTTGACATTATTTTCTACCAACCTATTTTTTTTATTATCTCCACAACTAGATGCTTGCACAAGAGTTGTCTATAAAGGTCCAGAAAATACTGTAATCACAGCTCGTTCTATGGATTGGAAAGATGAAATTGATGCAAATATTTGGGTTTTTCCTAGAGGTATAGATCGATCTGGCAACGTTGGAAATGCTTCGGAAAAATGGACTTCAAAATACGGAAGTGTAATTGCAAGTGCTTGGGACATTGCGACAACAGATGGCATGAACGAAAAAGGACTTGTTGCGAATGTTTTGTGGTTAGTAGAAAGCCAGTATCCTCAATTTAATCCAAAAGGAACAAAGCCAGGTGTTACAATTGCAGCTTGGGCACAATATGTTTTAGATAATTATGCTACAGTAAAAGAAGCTGTAGATGATTTGAGAAAAGAAAAATTTGTAATTGTTTCTGACTACATTCCAGGTACTCAAAAATTTACAACTTTACATCTTTCAATTTCTGATGCAAATGGAGACAATGCAATTTTCGAATATGTAAACGGGAAATTAAAAATACACCATGATCCTTCTTATACAGTAATGACAAATTCTCCAGTTTTTGATGAGCAATTAGCAATTAATCAATATTGGAAAGGGATTCCAGGAACAATTATGTTACCAGGAACTAACAGAGCTGCTGATCGTTATGTAAGAGCATCATATTACATTAATGCAATTCCGCAAACCGCTGATACTCGCACTTCTACTGCAAGTGTTTTTAGTGTTATCAGAAATGTATCGGTTCCGTTAGGAATTTCTTCAGAAGCAGAACCTAACATATCGTCTACAAGATGGAGATCAGTTTCTGATCATAAAAATCTTGTTTATTACTTTGAAACTACAAAAACTCCAAATACATTTTGGGTTGATTTAAAGAAAATTGATTTTGGTAAAAATGCAAAAACAAAACAATTAAGCGTAAGTAAAAATGAAACGTATGCTGGCGAAACTTCACAACTTTTTAGTGATACAAAACCATTTACATTTGTTGGAATTTAGATCGAAAAATTAATCAATATTTTTCTTGCAAATAGTTCTAAATCAACATTCAATATGATTGCCAATAACAAACATTTTATATCTGCCTTTTTATTATTAGGATCTATTGTTTATGCTCAAAAATCAAATGATACAATTGATATTTCGATAAGACCTTACACTAGTTTGAGAGGTCATCTTGCTGTGCATGATAAAGTAATGGAGCTACAAGAAAATGCCTCTCGTGCTGGAATTGAAATTAATCTAAAAAAAGGAAATATTGCATTTGTAGCTGGTATTGAACTCCAAATAAATATGTTCAAAGGTAACTCGTCGTTTAATGTTGATGGAAATTTAGATAGTGATCTTTTGACAATTGTTTCAGAACAAAAACAACAAGTTTTTGGTAATCGCTTGGGTTACTTAGGTATTGATTTGTCTAAATATGGTAAAATAACATTTGGTAAACAATGGAGTGTTTACCGTGATGTTACAGCTTATACAGATCGTTTTAATGTATTTGGAGGACGCGCTTCTGCAACTTTTACAGGTGGAACAGATGGTGGTTTGCTAGGAACAGGACGAGCAGATCAATCAATAATTTATAGAAATAAAATTAAAGCTTTTCAATTTGGTGCTCAAATCCAAACAAAAGGTGGAAATGATGATAAGATTATTGATGGTTTTGGTTTTTCAGCTCAATTAGAATTAAATCAAAATATTAGTATTGGAGCTGCATTTAACCGTGCTTTTATAGCTCAAAACTTAATTGATGATAATCATATCTTAGGTTTATCAGGACATCCAACTTTTTATTCAATTGGTTTAAAATATACGAGTAAACAATTTGATGTTAGTCTACTTGGAATTTTACAGCAAAATGGTGATTTTATACCTATTTCATATCAATCTGAAAATACAATTAATCCTTCATATGTTTTTGATGCAAAAGGTTTTGAGACAGCGTTGAAATATAAACTAAATAAATTTTCAATTTTAGGAGGTTATAATTTATATGTTCCTGAAACAAAGAAATCTGTAGAAAATATAATCATTGATAAAAATTTCAGACGAAGTGATTTCATTACAGGATTAGAATATTATCCGATGAAATATGTACAATTATATACAGAACAGCGTATCTCTTTTGGTAAAAATTATATTGGTAAAAAAGAACAAAGTGTTTTTACATTGGGAATGAAACTAGATTTATCTAGACAATTTAATAAGAAACTTAACCTATAATAAAACCACAACTAACTTAACTTTTCTCTCTATCATTTGAAATAATTAATAAAACGAAACTTAAAAAATTATGTTTAACTTTTTTCAAAAAAGCACATTTTTAATTCTATTAGCATCAAGTACGCAAACTTTTGCTCAAGACTCAATTCAGCCAGATGATTCTTGGCATTTCAAAGTAGAGCCAAATATGATGTTGCCTCATATGAAAGGAAAAGCGAGTGTTTCTCGACTTCCGAATGTACATGTAAGTCAATCCCCTTCAGACTTTTTTGAGCATTTGAAATTTGCTGGAATGTTAATTTTTGAAGCCGAAAACAAAGATTGGGTGATTACATCTGATATTATTTATGCTTCTTTAGCTGCAAATGTTAAAAAAGACCCTTTAGTTTTGGATGGTAAATTAACAGCAAAACAATTCTCTTTTGAAGCAGGTTTATTGAGAAAAATTACACCTTGGCTAGAAGCTGGTATTAGTATGAACCTTGTAAATATTAAATCTGGATTTGATGTAAATCTAATCAATCCAGTTTCTTTAAAACCAATGCATTTAGATCGTAGTATTTCTAAAACTTGGGTAGATCCAATGTTAGTTGCAAGAACAAGAAGTTTACCAAACAAAAAGTTTTTGTATAATGTTTCTGGAGAAATTGGAGGATTTGGAATCGGCTCAAAATTAGCATGGCAATTAGAAGGATTGGCTGGTTATCAATTCTCTGATTTATTTTACGCAATGGCGGGCTATCAAATCATAAGTATGGACTACGAGAAAGGAAGTAACAATTCCAACTTTGTTTATGATATGGATATGTTTGGACCAATGATAAAAATTGGCTTTAACTTAAAATAATAACCTTAAAATAAATATATTATGAAAAAATTATTTGTATTATGTGCTTTTACAAGCATATTATTCACAGCTTGCGAAAAAAAGACTGAAAGTACTCCTGCCACTGAAAATAAATCATCACAAAAAATCGATGACTCCACTTCTCAATCTGCTTTAGATTGGGACGGAACTTATGAGGGCGTGATCCCTTGTGCTGATTGTGAAGGAATTAAAACAGAATTAACTTTAAATCAAGATAATACATATACCTTAACAGAGGAATATATCGACAAAAACCTAAAGGTTGAAAATCAAGGTAATATTACGTGGACTGATGATGGTAATTCAATTTCATTAAAAACAAAAGACGATGAATATAAACGTTATAAGGTTGGAGAGAATATTTTATTCCAATTAGATTTAGAAGGAAATGAAATTACTGGAGCTTTAGCACAAAATTATCAGTTAAAGAAAAAATAAATAAGATAGATAAGAAAACGTAACCAAAAATGGTTGCGTTTTTTTACTTTTATAAAAAATAAAACAGAAATGACTTTCAATTCACCAATCATATCAACACAAGAATTACATGATAATCTATATCTTAAAAATTTAATTATTTTAGATTGTACGATTGATAAAGTTGGACAATCAATAAAAGATCAAGAATTAAAATTAATTCCGAATTCTCTTTTCTTTGATTTGGAAGGAAAATTTTCTGATCATTCTTCGCAATTTCCTCATACATTTGTTGATGAAGAAACTTTTACAAAAGAAGCTCAAAATTTGGGCATTAATCAAGATTCTATCATCGTTTGTTATGATCGTTGGGGAGTTTATTCGAGTCCGAGAGTTTGGTGGATGTTCAAAGTAATGGGACACAATGAAATATATGTTTTAGATGGCGGATTACATGTTTGGATGGATAATAATTTTGTCACAACTTCTACTTATTTTCTACCTACTATAAAAGGTGACTTTATTGCTGACTTTCAATCGAATTGGTTTGCTGATACACAAGTTATGTTAAATGCAATAAATGATGATTCAAAAATGATTATAGATGCTCGATCAGAAGGGCGTTTCAAGGGGACTTCTCCTGAGCCAAGACAAGGTTTACGAAGCGGACATATTCCAGCTTCTAAGAATTTATTTTTTGAAAATGTTTTGGCTGATACATCATATAAATCAAAAGAAAAACTGAAAGCAATTTTCGAAAAATTGACAGATTCATCCAAAGAAAATATTTTTTCGTGCGGTTCTGGTGTTACAGCTTCCATCCTAGCCTTGGCTTCGACAATTGCAGGTTTTGATAAGGTAAAAGTTTATGATGGTTCTTGGTCTGAATGGGGCGCTGACGAAAATTTACCGATTGAAAGATAGTTTAAAACTATTTTGCATGATTTACAAATCCGAGTAAAAAACTCGGATTTGTAAATTTTAAGCTAAATGTTTTTATTTTTTGGTAAGAAAACTTCCGCCATCATACAGCGAGCGCTTCCTCCTCCTAATTTTTCAATCAAATCTATCTTAACAGGTAATATTGGATTATAAGCCTCAATTTTAGAAATTTGTTCTTGATTAAGCGAATTATAAGCCGTTTGTGACATCACCAAATATGATTGTCCTAAACCTCCAACTTGCAACATATTGCCAGCAAATTGATGCACTTGTGCTTCTGTAATTGCAATTATTTCTTTTCCAGCTTCTAATAAATACTCACAAACTGTTTTCTTTTCTTTTTTATCATCGATAGAATCCAAACAAATAATCGCATACTTATCTGCAATACACATCATTACATTTGTATGATAAATTGGTTTGCGTTCTCCATTTACAGTTTGATTCGCATGAAAAATAACTGGCGTATATTCTAATTCCTCACAAAATTCAATCAATAAATCTTCATCAGTTCGTTGAGAAATACATGCATAAGCCAATTCATGCTCGCGATCAAGAATAATACTTCCTGTTCCTTCCAGGAAAATTTCGTCTTCTTCTGCCGATGTAAAATCAATCACATCATCAATATGAAAACCTTTTTCTTCCAACAAACTCAATACATCTTCTTCACGACGCTCTTGTCTCCTATTTTTTGCAAACATAGGATATAACACAACATTTCCGTTATCATGAAAAGAAATCCAATTGTTTGGGAAGATTGAATCTGGCGTATGCGGTGAAGCAGTATCTTTGATCGTGATAACATTTACACCTTTTGAACGCAAAGCAGAAACCATTCCTTGAAATTCTTCTAACGCTTCTTTCTGAATATCTTCTTGAGAATCTGTTGTTTCTGTTTGGAAATAATTGTTAACAGCCGTTTCTGGATTGTAATAAAAAGCTGTTGGCTCAACCATCAAAATAGTTGACGTATATTGTTTTTGTTTCATGTTATTTTCTGATTAATGGCATTGTAGAACATCTTAGTAAACCTCCCATTTTAGAAACTTCGCGGTAATTAATTCGTTCCACTTTTATGTTCCATACATTTTCTAAATGATCATTTAAACGTATAAAATTTTTCTCAGAAACAACAACTTCAGGAGAAATTGAAAACACATTTGGATTCATCCAATACATTTCTTCTTTTGTTACTTCGAATAAATTTTCTTTTCCAAAAATATCGACAATTTGCTGATATTCATTCTCAAATAAAAAGCCATCTTTGTAAATAATTGCTTTGTCTTTCCCAACAGGATTGAAAGTGCAATCTAAATGTAAAATTCCTTCATATGGATTTTCATCATTCTTTTTCAATTCAAAATCCAATACTTTTTTATTCGGAAATTTAGCTTTGATATACTTTACAAACTCAACATTTGTACGTCCTGTTTTATAATTTTTGAAATCTGCTTGTTTGTACGTTCCAACAAAAATATAATCGTTATACAAAATCACATCGCCACCTTCTACATAAACTTCTTCTGGTAATGCATTGATTTTATTTCCTTTGAATTGACGTTTTATTTCGCGATACGCTTGCAATTCTTCTAAACGATCTGGAATAATATTCGAGATAAAGAATTCATCATCAATAACAAAACCGACATCTCGAGAGAAAACTTGATTGCAATCTTCGATCAATGTTGGACGTAAAACTTCAACATTATATTTCTTCAAAACTTGTTCAAATTCTGACATTTCCGCAATCAAATCTTCTTCTTTTGGATAATCATAATTCTTTACGGTTTCATAAGATTTGGCATCGAACGTCTGATCAAGTGTTGGATTAGCTCCGTTAGATTCTGCTCGACCCAAGACTACAGTTTGCAGTTGAGCCGTTTCATTCTGTACATTTAATCGCATAATTTATTGTAGTTTTTAATTTTATGTTCCAAAAAAAATCCCGCAATAGCGAGATTTAATTTTGTATAAATATACATTTTATTTTTGAATTCCTAAAGCTTTCAAACCATTTACTGTTGCAATATTTGAAAGTTGTTCCACATCATAAAAGTGACAAGACTCTAGCATTACTCTCAATTCTGTAAGTAAATGACCATCAGAAAAAGGTTTATAAATATCATTAATATTATCTGTTCCGAAGGCAACGTTAATTCCTCTTGGAATCATTTCATCAACTGGCGTTACCGAGTTGTGCGAAGGCGCCAAACGCTCTGTACGATTGTGATCTATCCAAGCAGTTGGACAAGAAACAATGTGCATATCTGCTTTTTTAATTAAATCATATAATTCGTAACGATATTTTCTTGGATGAGCCGCTACAGAAATTGAGTGAACCGCAGAAACTTTTCCTTGCATTCCGTGTTCAATCGTTTTCAAAGCTAATTGTTCCGTTTCTTTTTCTTCGTCTGTGTTAAATTGATCAACATGAACGTGAACCAATTTATTTTTTGCTTTTGCAGTTGATAATAAAATATCTAAATGCTCATCTTCTCGACCGAAATCTTTTGCAGGTAAACCTCCGATAATATCCACAAAATCAGAAGACATATCAAACCATTCGCGCGCTTTTGGATCGATAACTCCTTTCAGTACTTGATTTGCAAAACGCATTTCGATGTCTTTTCCGTAATTATCTTTTAAGCGTTGAGCAGCTTGTATACTACGATCTTCAATCACTTCATCCGCATCAATAAAAGAACCAATTGCTTGACAACCTTGCTCTAACATGAAATTAATCGCTTTTTCCATTCGGAAATAAATATCATCAACAGATGAATTACGTTTCATATCATCAACTAAATGCCATTTTTCTTTTAAGTAAGAATTTGATAATGCGAAAGTGTCCGAAGTCAATGAATAAGCTCTATCTAAGTGTGAATGCGTATTAACCCAACCTCCTTTTTCGTTGATTTTTTCAAGTACTTCTTCAATTGGATTATAGTTCTGTT
This sequence comes from Empedobacter sp. UBA7252, assembly GCF_002472765.1. Classification (NCBI taxonomy): domain Bacteria; kingdom Pseudomonadati; phylum Bacteroidota; class Flavobacteriia; order Flavobacteriales; family Weeksellaceae; genus Empedobacter; species Empedobacter sp. UBA7252. The sequence continues at coordinate 9,935 of NZ_DKSQ01000057.1, read as the reverse complement.
TGTTCATCGTGAGTTTGTTTGTTTTCGGGATGTAAAATTAACAAGATTATTCAATAGAAATGAAGCGATATTATCAAAAAGATTTCTGTAACTTTGTGCCTTTGTTAGTAACATGAGCAAGCAAAAAAAATCCAACAATAGTTGGACTTTTTTGTTTGTTTATTTTTTTTAAGAAAAAGTTCTATTTTACCATCTGGATATTTTGAATTAGGCTTTGTAAATTTTAAATCATCTACTAAATCCATATTTACTGCAATAAAACTTGCATAATCAACATCTTTTCCGTCAATTGAATAACCTATTTTTAAATCTTTTTTTGGTTAAGAAATGATTAATTTAGAATTTTTAATTCCAGGAATTGTATCATTCAAAGTTTTAGATTGTGCAAAACTCAACAATGGAAGAAATAAAAAAGCTAATAGTAATTTTTTCATATCATTAATATTTGTTCCATAATTTCTCAAACTTTTATGTTATGATTCTTTCTCTTTTTTGGAAACAATATCAATTTTTCCGTTTGGATATTTTTTATCTGTTTTGATTACTGTAATATATTTAATTTCATCTGGACTCATTTTCGTAAAAATACTTTTATCAACTCTCTCTCCATCAATAAAAATTGCAGGTCTACTATTTTCATATTCAGAAATAGATATAGAACTTGGTACAATTCTATTTAAAACTTTTTCATTTGAATTTTCTTGTGCAAAACTCAACATTGGAAGAAATGCAAAAGCTAATAATATTTTTTTCATAAATCGTTAATTTATATAAAGTTAATTAAATATTTTATAAAAACTAATTTTTGTATGTTCGTTTTACAGATTGAATTCCTTCAATATTTTTCATTTCCATCATGATTTTTTCTAATTCGGCTTTATTTTTAACTGAAACTGTAATCTTTCCATCAAAAATACCTGCATCCTCAGATAAATTAATACTATGCATGTTCAACGAGTTATTTTTTGAAATAACTAACGTAATATCACTCACCATTCCAGCTCGATCCAAACCTTGTAACTCAATCAACGCTTTAAATTCTTGTTGAGAAGAATCAATCCATTTCGCTTTTATAATTCTGTACGCATAATTTGCTTGTAACGAAACTGAGTTTGGACAATCTACCTTATGTACTTTTATTCCTTTTGAAACTGTGATAAAACCATATACTTTGTCACCCGGAATTGGATTACAACAACTCGCTAATTCATAATCTAAACGCTCTTCATCATTCCCAAAAACAAGACTATCTAATTTCGTTTTGTCGATAGAAATATTATCTTTTTTAGTTGTATTGAATGTTGATTTTCTGAAACGGTTAATCAATCCTGTGAAACCAGTATTTCGTTCTGCAAATTTACGTAAATCATTGTTGTCAATAATTCCCATTGCAACATTATAAAATACATCTTGACTCGAACTTAACTTAAAGTATTGCTGTAACTGATTAATCGTATTTTCACTAAAATCAACCTTTAAATGTCTTAATTTACGTTGAATAATTTCTTTTCCATCTTCTGCAACTTTACGTTTATCTGAGTTTAAAGAAGCTTTAATTTTACTTCTCGCTTTACTCGTTACAACATATTCTAACCACTCTAATTTTGGTTTTTGTTGTGTTGATGTAATGATTTCTACTTGATCACCACTTTGCAATTGATGCGACAGCGGATACAATTTTCCATTCACTTTTGCACCCAAACAATGGTCACCAACATTGGTGTGAATAGAGTAAGCAAAATCCAACGAACTCGCTCCTTTTGGTAACGAATGCAAGTCTCCTTTTGGCGTAAAAACATAAATCTCTTTGGAGTACAAATTGAACTTGAAATTATCCATAAACTCAATCGCATCCTTAGTATCTTCTTGCTCCAACATTTCACGAACTTGATGAATCCATTCATCAACTTTCGTTTCGTCGTCCGATATATTTTCTTTGTATTTATAATGTGCTGCGATACCCATTTCGGCAACTTCGTCCATTCTTTCGGAACGAATTTGTACTTCTACCCAAAGCGCTTGTGGTCCCATAACCGTTACGTGAAGCGATTCATAACCAGTAGTTTTGGGTTGAGAAATCCAGTCGCGCATACGTTTTGGATTTGGAATAAATAAATCCGTCACCAACGAATAAATTTTCCAAGCTAAGAATTTTTCATTCTTTTTATCTGAACGATAAATTACACGAATCGCAAACAAATCAAAAACTTCCTCGAAAGGAATTCCTTGATTAATCATTTTTCGATAAATTGAATTGATTGATTTTGAACGACCTTTGATCTCAAATTCTAAACCTTCGGCTTCAAGTTTTTCTGAAATAGTCTTACAGAAATCATCAATGTATTTTTTTCTTTCGGCTTCAGTTTCTGTTAATTTATGTTCAATATTAAAATATGCATCTGGTTTAGTGTATTTCAAACTCAAATCTTCTAGTTCAGATTTGATGTTATACAATCCCATTCTGTGAGCCAAAGGCGCATATATAAAAATAGTTTCGGATGCTATTTTTAACTGTTTATCCTCTCGCATACTTTCTAACGTACGCATATTGTGTAAACGATCGGCAATTTTGATCAAAATCACACGCACATCTTCAGATAAAGTCAGTAATAATTTTTTATAATTTTCAGATTGTATCGAAACATCTTGTTTATTTAAGACAGCAATTTTTGTTAATCCATCTATAATTTTTGCAATCTTTTTTCCAAAAAGTTTCTCAATATCTTCTAACGTATATTCAGTATCTTCTACTACATCATGCATTAAAGCCGCAGAAATTGATGTAGCACCAAGCCCAATTTCGTCAG
>NZ_DKSQ01000057.1:579-7093 GCF_002472765.1 Empedobacter sp. UBA7252 | reverse complement strand
GACATATGTATTTTGAAGCATCTCTTTATAACGTCTCGTTATCTCAATGTTCTCTCTCTCTAATTGTTCGTCTGTAATAACATGAGGCGTATCCATCTTTCTTATGTTTTTGTTGATTTAGAAAAAAGCTTTAATTCCCTTTATTTATCTGCTTTCTTCGAAGGATTAAATATACAATATTTTATTTTTTATTGACTATAATATTCAACTGATTTTATCACGTTTTTTAAGTCTTTATTTTTAATCAATCTAATTTATAACGTACTTTTTACACTATTAATTTAATAATAAAAGTTGATTAATATAATCTGATTTTATCAATTTACAATTATATACTACTTTTTATTGTATAGTTGATAAATAATTAACTGTCCTAAAACAAACATTTTAAACTTTATTATTAATTCTAAACATTTTTCTAACTTAACAAAACAAATAAAACACAGCACACACATAAATGGATTACAAAACTTTATACTCAAAAAGTATTGAAGAACCTGAACTTTTTTGGAAAGAAGAAGCGCAGAAATTAGCATGGTCAACTTACCCTGAACAAATCTTAAAACAAAATGAAAACGGATATTATTCGTGGTTTGTTGACGGAAAAATAAATATGAGCCGTTTGGCTTTGGAGGAAAATATAAAAGCTGGACGCGGAGAACAATTTGCTTTAATTTACGATTCTCCTGTTACAGAAGTTGTTCAAAAAATTACGTACAATCAGCTTTTAGAAAAAGTAAGTCGTTTTGCAGGAGGTCTTACATCCTTAGGATTATCAAAAGGTGATACAGCAATTATTTATATGCCTATGATTCCAGAAGCAATTGTTGCGATGCTTGCTTGTGCGAGAATTGGTGTAATACATTCTGTTGTTTTTGGAGGTTTTGCAGCGCCAGAATTAGCTATTCGTATTGATGATGCTCAACCTGATGTTATTATTTCTGCGTCTTATGGAGTAGAAATTAATCGTCAAATCAACTATAAACCATTGATTGATGAAGCAATTGAATTAACACTTTACAAACCAAAAAACATTGTCATTTTTGAACGTCCAAATCACACCGATGATTTATCAGCAGAAAACGTTCATACCTATGATGAAATGTATCAACATCAACCTATAGAACCTATCGAAGTTCCAAGTACACATCCATTATATATTTTGTATACTTCTGGAACAACTTCTACGCCAAAAGGTGTCGTACGCGATACAGGAGGTTATGCAACTGCACTAAATTCGACAATGAACTATTTTTATGATTTAGAACCAGGTGATACAATTCTTACTGCAAGTGATATTGGTTGGGTTGTTGGACATTCCTATATCGTTTATGCGCCGTTAATTTATGGTGTTACAACGGTTATTTATGAAGGAAAACCAATCAAAACTCCTGACGCTGGAGCTTTTTGGAGAATGGTTGAAGAACATAAAATCAAAAATGTTTTCACAGCTCCAACAGCAATTCGAGCAATTCGAAAAGAAGATCCAGAAGGAAAATTATTCCAAAAATACGATACGTCAAGTCTGAAACGTTTATTCTTAGCAGGAGAACGTTGTGATACATCTACTTATTATTGGTTAAAAGAAATTTCAAAATTACCCGTTATTGATCATTGGTGGCAGACAGAAAGCGGCTGGCCAATGTTAGGAATTTGTGTTGGAATCGAAAATATAATGCCTGAACCTGGCGCAGCTGGATTACCTGTTTTTGGGTATAATATAAAAATTGTAAATGAAGAAGGACAAGAAAATGATATACGAGAGGAAGGTTCTATCGTGATTCAGCTTCCACTTCCTCCTGGTTGTATGACAAGTTTATGGCGAAATGAACACCGATTTATAAAAGGTTATTTTCAACAATTTCCGAATCATTATTTAACTGGTGACGGAGGTTTTAGAGATGAAAATGGTTTTGTATTTATTACAGGTCGAACTGATGATATTATTAATGTCGCTGGTCATAGGTTAAGTACTGCAACAATGGAAGAATTGGTTTCTTCTCATCCTGATATTACAGAATGTGCGGTTGTGGGAATTAAAGATGAATTGAAAGGTCAAATTCCAATAGGTTTGATTGTTACAAAAGAAAACGCATCAAAATCGGAAGAAGAAATCGAAAAAGATTTGATTGCTTTATTACGCAAAGAAATTGGCGGAATTGCCTGTTTCAAAACATCTATAATAGTTAACAGACTACCAAAAACACGAAGCGGAAAAATATTACGCAAAACTTTATCTCAAATTGCAGACGGAACACCATTCACAATTCCATCTACAATTGATGATGCTACAGTTTTAGATGAATTAATTCACGAATTTTCAAGAAGAAACGTAGGTCTAGCCTTTGCGATTTCGTCAATATAATCCATTTTATTCATTCACTATTTCAAAAGCAGTAATTCCTACTATTACTGCTTTTTTTATTCATTTTTACATAAATTTGAATTAGAAATATCATTCAATGCCAAATCAATCCAAATCATTAGAAGATGTGCACGAAAGTGTTCAAATCAAAAAAGGAAAGTTTAGAAAAATCCTAAGTTTTTTTGGACCTGCCTACTTAATAAGCGTTGGTTACATGGATCCGGGAAACTGGGCAACCGATTTAGCAGGCGGCAGCCAATTTGGTTATACTTTGATTTGGGTTTTATTGATGAGTAACATAATGGCTTTGTTATTACAAAGTTTATGTACACGTTTGGGAATTGTTCGACGAAAAGATTTGGCGCAATGTAACCGAGAAACTTATCCGAAAGGAATGAATCTCATCTTGTATATTTTAGCCGAAATAGCTATTGCAGCTTGTGATTTAGCAGAAATTTTGGGAATGGCAATTGGTCTAAATTTACTTTTTGGAATAGATTTGATCTATGGTGTTTTAATCAGTTTCTTAGACACTTTTCTCCTACTTTATCTTCAAAAATTAGGCATGCGAAAAATGGAACTTTTCATTGTTGGTTTAATCACGATGATTGGTTTATGTTTTTTAACCGAAATGTTTTTAGCAAAACCAGATTTTGGAGAAGTTGCAAAAGGATTTATTCCATCTATTCCAAATAGCGCTGCATTGTATATCAGCATTGGTATTATCGGCGCAACTGTAATGCCGCATAATCTTTATTTACATTCTGCACTCGTCCAAACGCGGCAAATAAAACGCGATGATTTTTCAATCAAAAAAGCCCTCAAATATAACTTTTGGGATAGCGCAATTGCTCTGAATTTAGCCTTCTTTGTCAATGCTGCAATCTTAATTTTAGCTTCATCCGTATTCCATAAAAACGGCTATCACGATGTTGCAGAACTGAGCGATGCTTATAGATTATTGGGGACAACTTTAGGAACAGATTTGGCTCCAAAATTATTCGCAGTTGCTTTAATTTTAGCTGGACAAAGCTCTACAGTTACAGGAACTTTAGCTGGACAAATTGTGATGGAAGGATATTTACATCTACGTATTAATCCTGTTTTGAGAAGAATTTTGACACGATTATTAGCCGTAGTTCCAGCAGTTGTAGTCATTCTTATTTTTGGAGAAAAAGAAGTCGGTTCTTTACTAATTTTCAGTCAAGTTATCCTAAGTATGCAATTGGCTTTTGCGGTAATTCCGTTGATTCATTTTGTGAGTGATAAAGCGAAAATGGGGAATTTTGCAATCAATACAACAACCAAATTTTTTGCATGGACAATCGCTTTTATTATTTCATTTCTGAATGCGCAATTGGTGTATGAAGAAGTTAATAAATGGATGGCAAATAGTGAATCTTACACTTTAAATATTTTTCTTATAGCGTTAGAAATAGGACTTTTAGTTTTATTATTGCTGACATTTTTTATTCCAATTATGTTGAAGAAAAATGAAGAACATCAAAAGGAAATTCATGAACCATTTGAGAAGTTTACGTTAGAAGAAATTTCGAATCAACATTTCAAAAAGATTGTTGTTGCGTTAGATTTTTCGAAAACGGATAGAAAAGTGATTAATTATGCGACACAATTAGCTACTACAGAATCTACCATTATTTTGGTTCATATTGTCGAAAGTGCTTCTGCAAAATACACGGGAGAGCGTACGAATGATGAAGAATCTCTGTCAGATTTGAAACGTTTAGAACAATATGCAGAGATCATTCGACCTTTGTTTAATGAAACTAAAATCGAATTAGGTTACAATAATCGAATCAATTCAATTGCTGAAATTTGTAAACGAAATCAAGCAGATTTGTTGATTGTTGGTTCGCACGGACACCGAGGTTTTATGGATTTTATTTTTGGAGAAACGATTAATAAATTAAGGCATCGCGTTAATATTCCGGTCTTTATTGCAAAATAATAAAAAGCCATTCAGAATTTTTCTGAATGGCTTTTTGATTAGATTAAAATATAAAAATTATTTGATCGATAATAATTCAATCATTTCTTTATTTTCTTGTAAAATAGCATGATCTAAAGCAGTTTTACCATTATTATCTTTAATGTTTAAATCTGCACCAGCTTCGATTAGTTTTTTGGCAATTTCATTTTGACCAAATGTTACAGCAAAAATCAAAGCAGAAGCTCCATTAAAATTCACTTGATTAACATCAGCCTTATTCGCAATTAGTAAATTTACCATTTCAGGAAATCCTCTAAAGACGGCTCCCATCAACGCATTGTTTCCAGATAAATCTTGCGCATTAGGATTTGCTCCTTTTGATAATAATACTTTCGCAGCGTCTGAACTGTTATTATAAATCGCTAAAATTAAAGGTGTAAATCCACGTTGATTTGCTTCATTTACATGTTTTCCATTCGAAATTAATTCTTCTATTTGCTTCACATTATTTTCTCTCGCCGCACTAAACAAATCTTGTGCATAAATTGAAGAAAAACTGAATAGAAATAAGGCTAAAAATATATACTTTTTCATGATAATATTGATTTTATGAAAGTCATGGAGCCAAACTCAATCGACTCCAATCCAATAGAAATTATTTTGGTAAATATTGCTTTACATCGCTCATAGAAGTATTTGTAGCCTTCATCAAACGTGTTCCATATTCTGTATTTGCTTGGTAAAAATGTGCAATCATTTTATGAACAATTACTTTATTTTTAACCGAATTTAAAGCTCCAGATAAATTTTTGATTAAGTTATCTTGATCTTTTTTAGAGAATGATTTGTACAAATCTCCAGCTTGTACAAAGTTATTTTCTTTATCAATGACATGCTGAGTTGTTATAGCTCCTGCAGGAAAAACAGATTTTGAATACTTGAATTTTGCATTATCTACAACCTCAGGAAGATTAGTTGAAGGTTGATAATTTACATCACCTTTTTGCTCACGGATCGACATATAACCGTCTTGATTATATGTTTTTACACTATTTTTTGGTGCATTAACAGGAATTTGTTGGAAATTACCCGTTAAACGATGACGTTGTGTATCAGAATAGGAAAACAAACGACCTTGTAACAATTTATCTTCAGAAGCTTCAATTCCTGGAACCAACGTAGCTGGAGCAAATGCTGCTTGCTCAACTTGTTGAAAATAATTCGTTGGATTCTCATTCAATGTCATTGTTCCAACTTTAACTAACTTTACAACAGATTCTGGCCAAATTTTCGTTACATCAACAGGATTGAAATCTAATTTATCAAAATCTTCTCGTTTCAATAATTGAACATATAAATCCCATTTCGGAAAGTTTCCTTTGTCGATTTCATTACGTAAATCTAATGTTGCATGTTCTATTTCAGTCGATTGAATTTTATTCGCTTCTTCTTGTGTTAAATTTTTCGTTTCTTGTTGAGGAACCCATTTGTATTTCACATAAGTTACTTCACCTTTTGCATTTACCCATTTGTAAGCATGTACACCATTTCCTTCCATTTGACGAAAATTTGCAGGAATTCCATAATCTGAAAACAACCACGTTAACATATGCGTAGACTCTGGTAAATTAGAGAAAAAATCAAATACACGATTTGGATCAGATGCGCCATTTGTTACAGGAGATGGCCTGAAAGCATGCACCATATCTGGGAATTTGATCGCATCTCGAATAAAGAAAACAGGTAAATTGTTTCCAACTAAATCGTAATTTCCTAGTTCTGTGTAAAATTTAACAGCAAATCCACGTGGATCACGATAAGTTTCTGGCGAACCTTGTTGATGCGTTACAGTTGAAAAACGTACAAATAATGGTGTTTTTTTACCAGCTGTTGACAAGAAATCAGCCATTGTCACATCAGAAAAATCTTTATCAGCTACAAATTCTCCGAAAGCTCCAGCTCCACGCGCATGAACAACACGTTCTGGAATACGTTCGCGATCAAATGCTGCTAATTTTTCAATTAAATGAATGTCCTCCAACAAAACTTGTCCGTTATTTCCGATTGTTTTAGAATTTTGATTATCTCCAACTGGAGCGCCTGTGTTTGTTGTTAATTGTTGGGCAAATCCAATCGTAGAAAGGAATGCTAAACTTAATACTAAACTTCTTTTGATCATAATTATAGTTTTATTCTTT
>NZ_DKSQ01000057.1:0-441 GCF_002472765.1 Empedobacter sp. UBA7252 | reverse complement strand
AAATCTGTTATAATTATAAATCAAATCTATAAAATCTATTAGATATAATTAATTTTTATAATAATTATAACCCAATCCTTTACAAGGAAGAAAAAGGTGATATATTATTTCGCAATAAATGAATAAATAAAAATGATGAAGAATTTTAGAAATAAAAAAAAACCACTTATTTAGCGGTTTTGAGAGATATTATTTAATTTTTTCTAAATCGTTGAAAAGACATAGAAGGTTTAATTTTTATCGATTCATTAGCTATTAATACCATTAAATTCAAATGCTGATTGAACATCCATAGTGAATTTCCTTCAACCTCTACTCCTTGTGGAGTTCTGATAAGTTCTAAATTTGTGTACATCATAATCTATAATTTTTTGGTTGACGCTAATATTGTGTTAAAAATAATTTTTAATGTTAATTTCATTTAACACAACTGATAAAATT
>NZ_DKSQ01000078.1:0-18480 GCF_002472765.1 Empedobacter sp. UBA7252 | reverse complement strand
GCAAAAAGGAAGTACCATCATTAATACCACTTCAGTTACTGCTTATAGGGGAAGTCCAAAATTAATTGATTATGCTGCCAGCAAAGGAGCTATCGTCTCATTTACAAGAAGCTTATCTGCTAATTTAGTAAAAAAAGGAATTAGAGTAAATGCTGTTGCACCTGGTCCTGTTTGGACACCTCTTATTGTATCTTCTTTTGAACCTGAAAAAATTGCGACATTTGGAAGTGACAAACCTATGGAAAGAGCTGCTATGCCAAATGAAATTGCTCCTGCTTTTTTATTTTTAGCTTCAGAAGATGCTCGTTTTATTACGGGACAAGTAATCCATCCAAATGGTGGAGAAATCATAAACGGCTAAAGAAATATGAAAAAATTAGATTATACTCATTCAGAACATGAGTTTTTATGTTTAATTAATGAATTTATTTTTGGATCTACAACTGCACATTTGATTCTTGATCCCCCATTTATTATTAAATCGCTTGAGAAAATTAGTCAAACTACTTTATGTAAACAAAAAAAAGAATTTTTAAAAAATATAATTACTGACTACAAAACATCAGTATTCGAATTTCTTGACAAGAATAATTATTCACATGGAGAAATCTGTCTAACAAAAAAAATGTTAATTCATTTTTATTCAAACTTTTCTTACAATAAGGTAAAAAAAGAACAAGAGTTAATAAAATTGATACATAGAGATTTATAAATAATATTAGCCCATTATTATTTGTATACAATTAATAATGGGCTAATAAAAATAATCAAATTATTTTCTACTATTTCTTCTCTTTTTTCTTTTTTTGAGCCAAAAAAATAAAAATATACATCCTCCTATAAGCATTATTATATAAGCAAATATATGAAGGCTAGATAAAAAAAATTCTTTAAATTGTGGGAACATAATAGTTATTTTTAGGAGTTTAACAAATTCTTTTTAATACAGTATTTTTCCCTTTTGTAACCTTAACATATTCTGAGATTCCATTAACTTGACCGTTCGAATTACAGTTTCTACACACATTCCTGTTATACCAGCTAATTGCTGTCGTGTTAAATCTATTTTAAAAGAAAAAGGTACTGTTGATTCTATAGCATTATTTTTCAAATAATCCAATAATCCTTTCATTCTAATAATGGGATTATTAATGGAATTATTTTGCATCATAAGAAACTTATAATGCAATTTCTCTGACATACAACGACTAAGATTTATGTATATGCAAGGATTAGATTCCAATAATTCTAAAAAATTAGTTTTACTTAATCTTATCAATAGGGTATCTTCTAGAACTTGTGCGTTCATCGGGTACAATCCTTCTAAAAACAAGAAACATTCTCCTACGCTATTTCCTGGTAATAGAATGTTTTGTATAGATTCTTTCCCTTCTTCATTAAAATGATTAACTTTAACTTTTCCTACAATAATCTGATAATAAAAAGAAGGATGAGCACCTTCCGTAAATACAGTTTCTCCATTCTTAAAATAGACTCTTTCAGCACCAAACTGATACAATAATTTTTCATCAATAAGCATAGTATTAATCTTTTGTGGTTTGTTTTTAAAGTATAGTAATAGAGACAGAAATCGTTTTAAAAAGATTCAATAAATATGCCACAGGATAAATCAGTATGTTAAACTTTCTGAGTATAATCCTTTTCAAATAAAAAGATCTCTTATTAATATTTATTCATAAAAAAATATTAATAAGAGATTTAATCACAAAACTAATTTTCTTCTTCCGCTTCAAAATTGATTAAAGTTTCAGCAATTTCAGTAAGATTATCATGCGTTTCTTCTTCTTCAGACAATGTTTTTTCAAGTAAATCAGCAACCTTTTCATGTTCCATTGTCAAAGCTAACTGCACAAGTCCTCCATACGTTGCAATTTCATAATGTTCAATTTTTTGAGCTGCAATAATCAAAGCTGCGTCACGCGTCATCGACCCGTCTTTAGTAGATTTTATAATCTCTTCTGCCTCTTTTATTAATCCTTTTATCGCTTCACATTCTTTTTTATCTGCTTTTTCATCGAGTAAACTAAAAACTTTTTCTAATCGGCTGATATGCTTTTTGGTTTGTAATTGATGATCCTCAAAAGCATCTTGTAGCTCTTCATTTGTAGCAGATTTTTCCATTTTTTCTAATCCATCAATTAATGCATGTTCAGCATAGTATATGTCTTTAAGTGCAGAAATAAAAAATTTATGCAATTCTGATTTTTTCATTTTATCATCAATGTTTTCGGTTGATTTATCCATTGAATCAATTTGTTGGGACTCTTTCTTTGTCATAATTATTCACTTTTTTATATAAAAATTGCCCCTCCTAAAAGAGGCAATACAAAACAATTAACCATTTCTTCTACCTCCAAAACCTGAACGGCTTGAATTTGAAGAACGCCCGCGTTGATTAGAAGATCGTCCACCTCCATGGGATGCTCTACCTCCCATACGCGCAATACGCGTACGTTCTGCTTTACTCATTGAAGCAAATCCTCTTTTTGAAGTTCCCGATCCACTCTCTGAATTTCTGCTATTCCCACTTCTTGATGAATTGCTTCGAGAACTAGAAGAAGAATTAGAAGTAGATCTTCTGTTATTAGTTCGTGATGATGAAGAACGGTTACCACGAGCAGAAGATCGATTATTAGAAGAAACAAATCTACCCATACTATCTCGTTGTGGCGTATTTCTTCTATTTCCTCTCCTATTATCCTGATAATCTTCATCCTCATAATCTTCGTCTTCGTAATCATCATCGTCATAGTCATAGTCATCATCGTCATAGTCATCATCTTGATAACCGCTTATAAAATCATCATAGTCTTCTTCATAATCAGAAAAATCATCATCATAATCTTCATCTTGTGATGCATCATTAAAACCATGATCATAACCCAGCTGATAAATTTCTTCTAAGGTTGATTTTGCATTGTTTGAATTACTATGCGAATTGTGGTTGTTTGAATTACTTCTTTTCATAATTGTAGCTTTGTAATTTATGACACAAATTGACTAGTATTTATTATGGCATAAATTGGATTTAACTTGTATTGAAATACTAATTAGATTTCATTCTATGGCTAAATTATTCACATAAAGATTGTGGTATTATGACTCAAATCATATTAGTATAAAAAGCTTTTCAATTCTTAAAATCAATACATTAAAAAAAATACCCGCAATATTTAGCGGGTATTAAAAAAGAATAAAACATTAATAAATGTGATATGTAAAAGTAATTAATTTAACCTTGTTTTTTTCCAATAAGGAGTCGTAATACTAAGGAAATAAAAGCCATAAATAATAGAAAATGTACAATTCCATGATAGCTTATACCTAATCCAAAGTATATTAATCCCCAGAAAATTATTAGAATGGTTGCTATTAACACAAATGTATTTCTCATCTCAGTTTTAATTTAAAAGTTAATTAAGCCTTCACATAAACATTTCCATTCTAATTTAGCTATTCCAAACATTCCTCCTAAAGCAATAATGAAGTTTCTAAAAAAATTAATTAAGTTTGTATGACTTAAATTAGGATGTTCATTTCGACCATATACTCCTATTTTGATTAAATTATTATCTTTACTTATTCGAAAAGTTGAGGTCGACTTTTTACTATAAAAATGAGCAATTAATTTGCTGTTTTTTTTATTTGGAGAACTAGATGGGGAACAAATAAAAGACAAACTTGCTTGATTGTAATCAATAGATTTTTGCTCGCAAATTGATACTATTTTTACCCAATCAAATCCATTTTCACCAAAAGTTCCAGGTCCTGGTATATCAATTCGTATATAATCTCCAACAATTGGTAAACGATTAACATGAGCTCCACTTTCGTCAAACAATCTAAAATCAGCAGAAGATTCACCACAGAAATGTTTCCAATTATTTATAGAAAGAAATCTACATCTTAGTATTTGGTAACAATCATCAATTAATCCATTATCATTGAAATATCTATTACTTTCTGTATCATGAAAGCCTCCTCCTATTTGTTTTGGAATTTCATCATAAGTTTTTGTTAGATTTTTTTTCATCTTTTACATAATGTATGAATTAACATTAACGAAATTAGCGGCATCTATTTCATATATTTATGATTGAGGTCATATTTTTAGTAAAGAAATTTTTAAATTATATATTGTTCTTTAAGGTTGAAGATAATTGTACTTTAGAAAAAGTAAAGAAAAAGATCTTTATTTTAATACTTCCTAATCTAAAAAATATTCTACTTTTATTAGTAGCTTTTTTAGGGAAGATTACATTACAATCTATTAACTTGAAACCGTAAATTTATAAAAAATGTAATCAGGATATTTTGAGGCTGAATAATAAGGTTTTGTATATTAGATTTTTTTGAAAAAAGGGGATTATTTAAATTTAGGAACCTGAATTCCGACATTGCTTGCTAATTATATTCCTGAAATGGTTTTATAAAATAATTATGAAAGGAAAGTTGAAAAGCTTTCCTTTCTTTTTTGATTTCGATGATTTATTTTAACTTTAGATTAAATTAATACTTGAAAACGAAATCGATGCAAACAAAATTAGTAATCGCTCTACTTTCACTCAATTCTCTTGCTTTTGCGCAGCAACAGAATTTAGTAAAATATGTCAATCCCATGATTGGAACAGAAAAAATGGGACATACTTTCCCTGGCGCAACTGTTCCTTTTGGCGCTGTTCAATTAAGCCCAGAAACAGATTCTATTCCTTATGCTATCAACCACAAATACAATCCAAAAGTTTATGATTATTGTGCGGGTTATCGTTTTGAAGATAAAACAATAACTGGATTTAGTCATACACATTTTAATGGAACAGGACATTCTGATTTGGGTGATTTCTTAATTATGCCAACAGTTGGAAAATTAAAATTAAATCCCGGAACTGCTCAAAATCCTGAGAGTGGTTATCGTTCTCGATTTTCGCATCAAAACGAAACTGCCGAAGCGGGATATTACAGAGTGAAATTGGATGATTACAATATTTGGGCAGAAATGACCGCTTCTACGCGAGTTGGTTTTCATCAGTATACATTTCCAAAATCAGTTGATTCGCATATTATTTTGGATTTGAATGCTGGAATTTATAATTATGATGACAAAAATACATGGACATATGTTCGCGTGGTGAATGACACATTGATTACGGGTTATAGACAAACACGAGGTTGGGCAAGAAATAGAACGGTTTATTTTGCGATGACTTTTTCAAAATCATTTAAAAATTATGGACAGAAAAATGAAGACGGACAAGTTGATTACAAAGGTTTTTGGCGCAAATGGAACGAAACTCAGAATTTTCCATTAATCGAAGGAAAAAAGATCAAAATGTATTTCGATTTTGATACAGAAAAAGATGAAAAAGTAAAGATCAAATTTGCGATTTCTCCAGTCAGTCAAACCAATGCGTTAGAAAATCTGACAACAGAAATTCCACATTGGAATTTTGAACAAGTGCGTAATGAAGCAAAAGAAAATTGGAACAAGGAATTGAATCGAATTCAGATTAAAGCTTCAGAAAATGATAAAATAAATTTCTATACAGCGATGTATCATACCTTCATCAATCCGACAACTTATATGGATGTGAATGGGCAGTACAAAGGTTTGGATCAAGAAATTCATCAAGCTAAAGATTTTACAAATTACACCACTTTTTCTCTTTGGGATACCTATCGTGCATTGCATCCGTTATTCAATATCATTCAACCAAAACGCAACAATGACATGGTAAAATCGATGATGAAACATTATGAGCAAAATCCAATAAAAATGTTGCCAATTTGGTCGCATTATGCCAACGAAAACTGGTGTATGAGTGGCTATCATTCTGTTACAGTTGTTGCAGATGCGATTGTAAAAGGTGTTTATAACGGAGATGCAAATGCTGCTTTGGACGCGTGTATTGTTACGGCAAATAAACGTGATTATGAAGGAATTGGCGATTATATCGACAAAGGTTATATTCCAGCTGAGAAAAATGGTACATCAATTTCGAATACGTTAGAATATGCTTTCGATGATTGGTCGATTGCGCAAGCTGCAAAAAAATTGAATCGAATGGATATATATGAAACATTTATGAAGCGTTCTGAGAATTGGAAAAATAATTATGATGTTTCGATTGGATTTATGCGTCCTCGATTAGCGGATGGAAGTTTCAAGAAAGAATTTGATCCATTGAATACACATGGACAAGGTTTTATTGAAGGAAATTCGTGGAATTTTAGCTTTTTTGTTCCTCAAAATCCAAATGGATTAATTGAAGCAATGGGCGGAAAAAAGAAGTTTGGAGCAAAATTGGACGAATTATTTACGATGCATTTGCCTGACGAATATTTTGCGGAGACAGAAGACATTACGCGTGAAGGAATAATTGGTGGTTATGTTCATGGAAATGAGCCGGCACACCATGTTGCGTATTTGTATAATTGGGCGGGACAAGCGTGGAAAACCCAAGAAAAAATCAGAATGATTTTGGATATTCAATACAAGCCTACGCCTGATGGTTTGGGTGGAAATGATGATACTGGACAAATGAGTGCGTGGTATATTTTTAGCGCTTTAGGTTTTTATCCTGTTCAGCAAGGATCGACAGATTACGCAATTGGGAGTCCTTTGGTAGATCATGCTATATTGAATTTAGAGAATGGAAAACAATTTGAAATTGAAGTGAAAAATCAATCGAAGAGAAATGTTTACATCCAGAAAATTGAGTTGAATGGAAAAACTTATTCATCTTTAAATTTGAATCATTTCGATATTGTGAATGGCGGAAAAATTACGTTCTACATGAGTGATAAACCTAAAAAATAAACGTTAAATATTTTATAATTAAACAAATAAGTTTGACTACTTGAGGAATAATGATTAATTTAATTCAAATTTAAAACCAAGAAAAATGGCTGAAAAAGCAAAAAAAGAAGAAAATCATTTACAAGTTTTAGTGGATAAATTAAAAGATCCAAAACATAAACAATTAGTTCAAACGAATCGTTTAAAGAAAAAACGTCGCAATAACGCAAAAAATTAAGCATAAAAAAACCACTTTTAATGAAGTGGTTTTTTTATTTAAATATTTTATAAAATCCCCATCAATTCTACTTCGAAAATCATGGTAGAATAAGGTCCTAATTCTTTTGAAATCTCTCTGTCTTTGTAACCAATTTCTGGTTTTACAACAAATCTAAATTTACTTCCAACTGGCATTAATTGTACTCCTTCTGCCCAACCTTTTATTACATTTTCCAAAGGAAAAGCTGCAGGTTTCTTGCGTAGAACCGAACTATCAAAAACTTCTCCGTTGATATTTGTTCCATGATAATGACACAAAACCGTATCAGATAAAGTTGGCTTCACTCCTTCTCCCATCGTGATTACTTCGTACAATAATCCACTTTCGGTTTCGGTTACACCTTCTTTCAATTTATATTCTTCTCGAAAAGCTAAACCTTCTGTTTTGTTCTTTTCGATCAATTCTTGTTTGCGTTTTAATAATAATTCAGCTACTCCCATACTGCAAATTTAAAAGGAATATTTTTAATTATAGCATATTAATCATTTCTACAAATTAGTTTACTTTTAATGAAATTATACAACTAAATGAAAAAGATAATATTTTCGTTACTTTTTACTATTATTTCAATTGTAATTTTCGGGCAGAATATCGTAAAAGAAATACCATTTCGATTAACAAAATACAACAATATTTTAGTACCAGTTATTATCAATCAAAAAGATACGGTGCAATTGATGTTACATACAGGCTCTGATTATATTACAATTATTGAAGATTCGTATAAAAAAATGAAATCTATTTCGATTTCTGATACCTTAAACAATGTGACATCTTGGGCTGGATATTCGGATATGAAAATGAGTCAAAGCAATGTGATTAAATTTGGTAATGAAGAGTTCAGCAAAATTCCAATTTTTATTGACAAACAATCTGGACATGAGAGTGATGGAAAAATTGGTTTGAAATTTTTTGAAGGAAAATATTTAGAAATCAATTTTGATGAGAATAAATTATATGTTTATGATAAAGCTCCTACCAAACTAAAAAAGTATACAAAATTAAATTCGAGATATTCTCAAGAAACACTGTATATAAAAGCTTTTCCATTTATTGACAAAAAACCGATTGAAACAGAGTTTATGATTCACACAGGTTTTTCTGGAGCATTGATGATTTCGGATGATTTTGCCAAAGAAAATAAATTATTAGAAAAATTTGAAATTATTGGAGAATCAAAACTAAATGATGCTGCTGGTAATGTAATACTTTCCAAAAAATCAATTTTACCTAATTTCGAATTGGCAAATCAAACATTCAAAAATGTACCAATGTCATTTTTTGATAGTACAATAAAAATTCAACACAAAAATATTATGGGTGGCGATTTGATTAAACGTTTCAATCTAATTCTCAATCCAGAAAAAGATATTTTATATGTAAAGAAAAGTAAATATTATAAAGACGAGTATTTTAAATTATAAAAAAAATCCACTTCATTTTGAAGTGGATTTTTTTATAAACTATATTGTATTCTTATTTTGCTTTGAATTTGTTAATCGCGTTAATCGTAAATTCTGATAAAACTAATTCACCCGAAATTTTTGCACGCTCGATTAATAACTCATCCCAATTTTCTGTTCCTTCCCAAGAAACACGTTTCAAATGTTTCATTGCTTCTGGATTTGAATTAGCTAATTTTTTAGCTAAAATATCGATGCCTTCATCCATTTCAACTGAATTTGCATAAACTTCTGCATACAAACCTTTTTCTTTAGCCCATTCAGCCGACTGAAATTCAGTTGCATTAATCGCCATTTGTGTAAAAGCAGAATTTCCAACTTTACGTTCTACAGCAGGTCCAACTACAAACGGTCCGATACCTACTGCTAATTCTGATAACTTTACAGATGCAAATTCTGTTGCAAAAGTATAATCTGCTGCCGAAGCAATTCCAACTCCACCTCCGACTGCTTTACCTTGAATACGTGCTAAAACAAATTTTGGTGCTTTGCGAATTGCGTTGATAACATGTGCAAATCCTGAGAAAAATTCTAGACCAGTTTCACGATCTTTGATTGAAATTAATTCGTCAAAAGATGCACCAGCACAGAATGTTCTATCTCCAGCACTTTTTAAAACAATAACTTTTACTTCGTCATCGTTTCCTAATTTTTCAATTTCTGTTGCTAAATTTCTTAATTGAGAACCTGGCATTGAATTACTTTGCGGGTGAAAGAATTCAATTGTACCAATTCCATTTTGTATATCTGATTTTACGTATGCTTCCATATCTAATTTGATAATTTTTTTAAATGTGGTAATGAGCAAATTTAACTAATAAATTATTCATTATATGTTTAATTGTTTGAATCAAAACAATTAATAATTTGAGATGCTTCGACATGCTCAGCATGACAAATATTTCACGTAATTTTTCAATTTGAAAATGATTCTAAATCATCTTCTCATTAACAAATTACCACATTCTCACATTATATTAATCTTGATTTAATTTTTTAACCATTGTTAAAATTGTTGCAATACCAACTGTTTCTCCCGTTTCGTCGTAAATATCAACCAACCAACGAACAATTCCTTTTGCCAAATCGTTTTCATCTTTTTTCTCTTGATCGATTTTTTCTTTACACGTAAAACGCACTCCAATTGTAGAACCTGGATATACAGGCTTCACAAAACGACATTCATCTAAACCATAGTTTAATAAAACTGGACCTTTTTTCGCTAAAACAAATAAACCTGCCGCTTTAGACAATAAATAGTATCCGTGAGCAACATTACGCTCAAAAATAGTTCCTTCTAAAGAAGTTGCGTCAACATGTGCATAGAAATTATCCCCAGATAAAGCTGCAAATGCATTAATATCTGATTGTTGAATCGTATGTTTTGCTGTGATTAATGTATCACCAACTTTAACTTCTTCGAAATGCTTCGCGAATGGATGTTTATCTTCTTCGATATAATTTGCTCCATATTGGTATTGTTGAGTAACAGCTGTTAGTTTATTTGGAGAACCCTGGATTGCTGTACGTTGCATATAGTGTAATACACCACGCTTACCTCCCATTTCTTCTCCTCCACCTGCACGACCTGGACCTCCGTGTACTAATAATGGAAGTGGTGATCCGTGACCTGTAGACTCTTTGATACATTCTGCATCCAAAATAACGATACGTCCGTGTAAAGAACCTGCATTCAATACAAATTCTGTTGCGATATCATTATCCGCAGTAACAATCGAACAAACTAACGATCCTTTCCCCATACGAACTAACTCAATTGCTTCAGCAGTTCCGTTGTAAGGAATAATTGTAGAAACTGGTCCAAAAGCTTCGATGTTGTGAACATCAGTTTTATTGAATGGATCGTTGTTTAAAAATAAAATTGGAGAAATGAAAGAACCTTTGTTTTTATCAGCACCTTTCACTTCGAAATTATCTAAGTTTCCAAAAATAATTTCTTGCGATTTAGCTAATTCTTCTACTTTCTCACGAACTTCTTTAACTTGCGCTGCTCCCGCCAAAGCTCCCATACGAACACCTTCCACATTTGGGTCTCCAATTGTAGTCGTTGCCAAACGTTGTCCTAAAGCAATTTGTACATCCTCAACCAAATGAGCTGGAACCAACGCACGACGAACCGCTGTACATTTTTGTCCTGCTTTAGTTGTCATTTCACGTGTAACCTCTTTAATAAAAATATCAAATTCTAGTGAGCCAACTTGTACATCTTCTCCTAAAACACAAGCGTTTAAAGAATCTGCTTCTAAGTTGAATGGAACACCTTCTGAAGTAATTCTTGGATGTGCTTTTAACATTTGTCCTGTCCAAGCAGAACCTGTAAATGTTACAACATCTTCTGACTCTACATTATCTAAAATTCCGTTTGCTGAACCTGTGATTAATTGTAAAGCACCGTCAGGTAAAATTCCAGATTCAATGATTGCACGAACAACAGTTTCCGTTAAGAAAGAAGTAATTGTCGCAGGTTTTACAATAGCTGGAACTCCAGCCAATAAATTAACCGCAACTTTTTCTAACATTCCCCAAACTGGGAAATTGAATGCATTAATATGAATTGCAACACCTCGTTTTGGTGTTAAAATATGTGTACCTAAGAATGTTCCGTTTTTAGAGATTTTATGCGTTTCTCCTTCAACATAAAATGGTTGATCTCCGAATTGACGTCGTAAAGATGCATTGGCAAATAAGTTTCCAATTCCTCCTTCAATATCAACCCAAGAATCTGCACGAGTCGCACCTGTTGCCCAAGAAACCGTGTAAAATTCTTCTTTACGATCCATTAAGTATAAGGCTAATTTTTTCAACATTAAACCTCTTTCTTGGAACGTCATTTTACGTAAAACTGGTCCACCAACTGTACGTGCATAATCCATCATCGCACCGAAATCTAATCCAGCTGATGATGCAGTTCCTATTTCTTCGCCATTGATGGCGTTATATAACATTTGCCCTTCAGACGAACCTTTTGTCCATTGTCCTAAAGCATAATTTTCTAATTGTTTAGCCATTTTTATGTTGTTTGTGTATTTTTTTAGTTATAAGTCGTAAGTATTAAGTTATAAGTTTTTGTCATTCTGAGTTCATCTCAGAATCTCATTAAATTTAAGTGTGATACTGAAACAAGTTCAGTATGACATTTTACATAATACTTTTTACATTTTACTTACTTTCATTCCACGTTTTATAATTCGAAGCCATTGACTCGTAATAATAATCTGGAACTTCTGTTAATGGTTCACAAGGTTTTAAACTATCATGACAATCACTTGGTAATTGCATATATTGTTGAGTACCTTGATCTTTCCATTCGATCATTTGATCCGAAACTTGTTTTACGATTTTTGCAGGATTTCCAACCACAACACTTCTTGTCGGAATATGTGTATCAGCCTTTACAAAAGCTAAAGCACCAACAATACATTCGTCTTCTACCACAACATTATCCATAACAACTGCATTCATCCCAACCATACAATTACGACCAATTGTTGCGCCGTGAATAATTGCGCCGTGACCGATATGCGCTTTTTCTTTTAAATGAACTGTTGTTCCTGGAAACATATGAATCGTACAATTTTCTTGTACATTGCAATTATCTTCGATAATAATTTGTCCCCAATCACCACGTAACGCACAACCTGGACCAATGTAAACATCTTTCCCAATAATCACATTTCCTGTCACCACAGCTTGCGGATGAATAAATGCTGTTGGATGAACAACGGGTTTATATCCTTTGAATTCGTAAATCATTTTTCTAATATAGTTTTTCGTTTGACGAAATTCGAACTTAGTATTACTCGAAAAACTAACTTCGAATTTCGAATAACTATTTTATGCTCTTTCAATAATTACAGCGTAACCTTGTCCTAAACCGATACACATTGTAACCAATGCATAACGTTTTCCTGTAGCTTGTAATTCGTAAGCCGCAGAATTTAAGATACGCGCTCCTGACATTCCAAGTGGATGTCCTAAAGCGATAGCTCCACCATTTGGATTGATACGAGAATCGTTATCTACTAAACCTAATGCACGCGTACATGCTAAAGATTGCGCTGCAAAAGCTTCATTTAATTCAATTACATCAATATCATTCATTGTTAAACCAGCTTTTTCTAATGCAATTTTAGTTGCATTCACTGGTCCAATTCCCATAATGCGAGGCTCAACACCTGCAACACCAGAAGAAACAATACGTGCCATTGGTGTTAAACCAAAATCTTTAATCGCTTGTTCAGAAGCTAAAATATTCGCTGCCGCACCATCATTAAGCCCAGAAGCATTACCCGCAGTTACCGTTCCATCTGCTTTGAAAGCTGGGCGTAACTTTGATAAAATCTCCATTGTTGTATTATTCTTTGGGAATTCATCTATATCAAAAATAATAGCATCACCTTTACGTTGTGGAATAACAACAGGAACAATCTCTTTCGCTAAACGTCCATTCGCTTGCGCAGCAGCCGTTTTTTGTTGAGACCAAACCGCAAATAAATCTTGATCATCACGCGAAATATTATCACGCTCTGCTAAATTTTCAGCTGTATTACCCATTCCATCAACTCCCCACATTTCTTTCATTTTTGGGTTAATAAAACGCCAACCAAAAGTTGAGTCATAAATTTGTGCATCACCACCAAATGGAGAAGCCGATTTAGAAATTACTAAAGGTGCACGTGTCATCGATTCTGCTCCACCAGAAATCATTAATTGTGCATCACCAACCTGAATTGCTCTCGATGCTGCAATTGCAGCTGATAAGCCAGAAGCACATAAACGATTCACTGTTTCACCTGGAACTGTGTAAGGTAATCCAGATAATAAAGCCGACATACGAGCTATATTACGGTTATCCTCTCCTGCTTGATTTGCATTCCCTAAAATTACATCGTAGAATGCAGCAGGATCAATTGATGGATTTCTTTTTAATAATTCGGCGATTACCATTGCCCCCATATCATCTGGACGAACAGCAGATAATCCACCTTTTAATTTACCAATTGGAGTTCTAACTCCATCTATAATATATGTTTGGTTCATTGTTTTAAAGCTTTATGCCTAAAACTTTATGCTTTAGGCAATTTATAAAATTTATTCTTCAATTAAAGGTTTACCTGTTCTAAAGCAAGTTCCTTTAAATAAAGCAATTAATTCGTTGTTTTGATTTGTAACTTTGATATCGTAAATACCTGTTTTTTTCGTTGTCGAAACTTCTTGAGATTCAATGGTAAAAACATCTCCATTGCGTCCAGCTTTCGTAAATGAAATATGAACATCTAAAGCAACTGAGATATTATTGTACATATTGCACGAAAAAGCAAATGCAGAATCTGCCATCGCAAACGTAACGCCTCCGTGAACAGACCCCACTCCGTTCATCATTTCTGGACGAATTGCTGCTTGTAATTTTGCATATCCTTCTCTTACTTCAATTACTTCTAAACCTAACCATTCACTAAATTTATCGTGGTCAAGCATTGCATTTAATAACTTTTGTGATTCCATGTTTTGATATTTTTTAGTAGAATGTTTTGTTCTCTTTGACGAAATTTCTAATAATTGGACTTAAACGGTAACGGTCTTCGTGGTAATAATTGTACAATTCATCTAAATCGTTTTGTACATTTTCAAGACCATATTCATCCGCCCATTTCAATAGTCCTTTAGGGTAATTAACCCCTTTTGTCATCGCTGTATCTAAATCCTCACGGTTTGCAATGTTTAAAAATAAAGCATCAGCTGCTTCATTGATTAACATCACTAAAACGCGTTTGTAGATTTTTTCTAATAATGCTTGATCTTGAGATGGTGCTTTTTTCTCCACTCCTTCTGCATAATTGTAAAATCCACGACCAGATTTACGACCGTAAAATCCAGCTTCGAATAAACGTTTTTGAGAAAAAGATGGTTTAAATCTTGGATCATAAAAGAATGATTCGAAAACCGATTCGGTTACACGATAATTCACATCATGACCAATAAAATCCATTAATTCGAAGGGTCCCATACGGAAACCTCCAACAGAAGTCATCGCAAAGTCTATTGTTTCTGCATCTGCAACTCCTTCTTCTAATAAACGAATTGATTCGCTGTAGAATGGACGAGCCACACGATTTACTATAAATCCAGGAGTATCTTTTGTGATGACTGGTAATTTACCAACAGATTGAATCAATGCTTTTACTTCGTCTGCTAATCCTTCGCGTGTTTGTACGGCTGGAATAATTTCTACCAAAGCCATTAATGGTGCAGGGTTGAAAAAGTGGATTCCAATTACACGTTCTGGTTTAGAACAAGCAGATGCAATTGATGCGATTGATAATGAAGAAGTGTTTGACGCTAAAATACATTCGTCAGAAACGATTTCTTCCACTTGTTTGAAAACTGATTTTTTAATATCTAAGTTTTCAATAATTGCTTCAATCATCAAATCGATGGATGCAAAAGCACTTAAACTATCTGCATATTCGATATTGTTTTGAATTTCTTGTGCTTTTTCAGCAGTATATTTTTCTTTCGCCACTAACTTCTCGAAAGTCTTCGCTAAGTTTTGTTTTGAACGATCTAAAGCTTCTTTATTTGTGTCATATAAAACAACTGGATGACCATATTGAGCAAAAACTTGCGCAATTCCAGACCCCATTGCTCCACCACCAATAATTCCTATTTTTTTCATTTCTTACTCGCCTTTAAAAACAGGATTTCTTTTCTCGATAAATGCGTCTACACCTTCTTGATAATCTGATGTATTCCCTGATTTAGCTTGAAATAATCCTTCTTGAATTAATTGTTCTTCGATTGAATTATTAAATGTTTGATTCAATAATTTCTTTGTATAAGCCAAACCTTTTGTTGGAAGATTGGCTAATTTATCAGCAATCTTTGCAACTTCAGCATCGAAAATATCGTCAGCAAAAAACTCATAAATCATTCCGATTTCTTTTGCTTGAGCCGCCGAAACTTTATCTGCAAGCATCATTAAAGCAGTTGCTTTTTGAAGTCCAATTAAACGAGGTAAGAAATAAGTTCCTCCACAATCTGGGATTAAACCAATTTTAGAAAAAGCTTGAATGAAATTTGTCGATTCTTTCGCAACAACAATGTCACAAGCCAAAGCTAAATTTGCTCCCGCACCGGCAGCAACACCGTTTACAGCAGCAACAACTGGTTTGTCCATGTTTCTAATTTTAAGAACCAATGGATTGTAATTTTCTTGAACGATTTTATTGAAGTCGATTTCTTTTTCTTCTAAAACTTCTCCTAAATCTTGACCAGCGCAGAATGCTTTTCCCGTTCCAGTTAAAACCACTGCACGAACAGAAACATCTTGAGCTGCAACATCCAAGTGATGTTGAAGAGATTTAATCATTTCCTGATTAAAACTGTTAAAAACAGAAGGACGATTCAACGTAATCGTAGCAATTCCTCCCTCTTGTGTGTATAGGATTGATGTTGAATTTTCCATAATTTTTTAATGATGACATTTGAAATAATCAAATGGTTCGTGGCAACTATTGCATTGATACATAGCTTTACAGGCCGTAGAACCAAATTGACTGATAAGTCTGGTATCTGTAGAGCCACATTGTGGACATTCTACATTTTGTTCGTCTGAAAAGAGCTCATCGCTCGAAGGATTTTTAGTTGGAGGCGCAATTCCATAAGCCTTCATTTTTTGCTTTCCTTCTTCTGTCATCCAATCAGTTGACCACGAAGGGCTCAACTGATTAATGACATTGATATTTTTGAATCCTTTTTCGATTAATTTTAAACGAACAGAAATTGAAATTGCACTCATAGCAGGACATCCCGAATACGTTGGCGTAATTGTAACATTGACACTTTCTTGGTCAATTAATTCAATTTTACGCACAACACCAAGATCAATTACACTAATCACAGGAATTTCTGGATCAGCGACTTCCTCCATGTATTGCCAAATTTCTTTTTCGGTTACCATTGCGAATCTGGATAAGTTCTTTGTAAATATTGTAAATCTGTTAAGATAAATCCTAAATGCTCTGTATGAACACCTTCTTTACCTCCTTTTTGTACAAAAGCATTTTCTACATCAGCTTCGATTGTCGCTTCGTCTAAAATTACTTTTACATTTGTTAACCAAGTTGCTTGAAATTCTTCTGGACTTGAAATTAATCCTTCTTCAACTAAAGCTTTTTGGTAAGGTGCTAATAAAAACGCTTCTTTTACATAAGGTAAAATATTGTTTACAGCTTCCTGAATTTTATCGTGAGATTCTTGTGTTCCGTCTCCTAAACGAATCATCCATTCTGATGACCATTTTAAGTGATATTTTACCTCTTTCAATGATTTTTCAGCGATAGCTTGTAATTTAAGATCTTTTACTTTCAAGAATTGCTCTAACAATAACGCGTGGTAAGAATCGTAAAAGAACTGACGTGCAACCGTATCTCCGAAATGTCCGTTTGGTAATTCAACTAACAATAAGTTTTTATATTCACGCTCTTCACGTAACATTGCTAACGTATCTTCAGTTGCTCCATTCCCGATCATTTCAGCCGCATAGTCATAATAATTAGAAGTTTGACCTAATAAATCCAACGCCATATTAGACATTGCAATGTCTTGTTCTAAAATTGGACCATGACCACACCATTCGCATAAACGTTGTGCCAAAATTAGATTTGTATCCGCTAAATGCAAGATAAAATCAATGTAATTTTGATTGTTTTGATAAACTGTACTTGTCATAAATTACATGTTTTTAATTTCTTCTGGTACATCATAAAAAGTTGGATGACGGTAAACTTTGTCTTCTGCAGGATCAAAAAATTGTTCTGCTTCATCAGGATTAGAAGCATGGATATTAGCAGATTCTACTACCCAAATACTCACACCTTCTAAACGACGTGTATATACATCACGTGCATTTTCTAGTGCCATTGTAGCATCAGCAGCATGTAAGCTCCCAACGTGTTTGTGGTCTAACCCTTGTTTACTTCTAATGAATACTTCCCATAAAGGCCAATCTCTATTTTCCATCTTTTTATGCGTTTTTGCGTTGTTCTTTTTCTAATTCTCTTTGTTTTCTTTTTTCGTGGTAAGCTGTTGCAGCATCACGAACCCAAGCTCCTTCGTTGTGAGCATTACGGCGAGCATCCAAACGTTGTTTGTTACATTTACCGTTTCCTTTCACAACATTCCAGAATTCTTCCCAATCAATTTCTCCGAATTCGTAGTGACCTGTTTCTTCATTGAATTTTAGATCTGGATCTGGAATAGTTAATCCTAAATATTCGGCTTGAGGAATAGAAATATCCACGAAACGTTGACGTAATTCGTCATTCGAAAAACGTTTGATTCTCCATTTCATTGATAATTCTGAGTTTGATGATTCTTCATCTTTTGGTCCAAACATCATTAATGTAGGCCACCACCAACGATTCATTGCATCTTGCAACATCGCTTTTTGTTCTGGTGTTCCTTTTGATAATACCACTAATGCTTCGTAACCTTGTCTTTGGTGGAAAGATTCTTCTTTACAAACACGTACCATTGCGCGAGCATAAGGTCCGTAAGATGTACGACATAATGGAACTTGATTCAGAATCGCAGCTCCATCTACCAACCAACCAATCATTCCGATATCTGCCCAAGTAAGGGTTGGATAATTGAAGATTGATGAATATTTAGCTTTACCTGAATGTAAATCATTTAATGTTTGAATACGGGAAACACCTAATGTTTCAGCAGCACAATATAAGTATAATCCGTGACCAGCTTCGTCTTGAACTTTCGCTAATAAGATTTTCTTTCTATTTAATGAAGGCGCTCTTGTAATCCAGTTTGCTTCTGGTAACATCCCAACAATTTCTGAGTGAGCATGTTGAGAGATTTGTCTGATTAATGTTTTACGGTAT
>NZ_DKSQ01000063.1:0-4560 GCF_002472765.1 Empedobacter sp. UBA7252 | reverse complement strand
TTAACGTTTAGGACGCTAATGATTACAAATGGTTTTTTCGGTGGAATGGGAGGTTGTGCAATGATTGCTCAGACATTTGTTAATTTAGATGCAGGTTCTCGTTCGAGATTAGGACCAGCAATTGGTGCAATTACAATCTTGATTATTATTCTAATTGGTGCTCCAGTGATTGAGAAAATTCCAATGGCAGCACTTGTTGGTGTAATGATGATGGTTGCGATTTCGACTTTTAAATGGGGATTTTTTAAATTAATAACAAAAATGCCAAAATCGGATGTGTTTGTAAGTATTTTGGTGGCGATTATCACGATTGTGTTACATAACCTTGCTTTGGCTGTTTTTGTAGGTGTTATCGTTTCGGCTTTGGTTTTTGCTTGGGATAATGCTAAACGTATTCGAGCACGTAAATTTGTTGATGAAAATGGACGAAAAATATATGAGATTTATGGACCACTTTTCTTTGGTTCGACTTCTACTTTTTTAGAGAAATTTGAAATTAATTCTGATCCAAGAATAATTGTTATAGATTTGAAAGAGAGTAGAATAGTTGATATGAGTGCAATTGAATCTTTACATATTATTACATCTAAATATGCACAACAAGATAAAATTGTAATTTTGCGACATTTGAGTAAAGATTCTATTCGATTATTAGAAAATGCAAAAAGCGTTATTGAGGTAAATATCGAAGAAGATCCAACTTATAATGTGATGCCGAAATAAAAAAGTCAGCTTTTTAGAAGCTGACTTTTTTTATAAATATCGTTCATTAATTACATTCATATGATGGATGGAATGACCAGCCATTACATAACCGATTTTCTCAACAGAATACTCTCGATTACCAACTTTTCCTATTTTGTTTAAAGTTTGATCATTAAAAGATTCAAACTGAAAGTAAGTTACTTTCATCAAATTAGTCCATTCTTTTATTAATTCTTCAGGCTTTCTTTCATTTGCATTCGAAGTCAATACATAGGCGTTTTCATCGAAGAAATTTAATGTTTGTGAATCTTCTCTCGCAATATGTTGCGCACGATAAGAAAAAATACGTTCGCAATCTATACAATGTTGTATCATTTCTTTGATAGTCCATTTACCTTCTGCATATGCATAATCCCATTTATCTAATTCTGTTACAATTATTAATGTTTTCTTGATGTCAGCAATACGTGTCTGTAAAGCATCTACAACTTCTATTCCATCGTAAATAGAAGTATAATTGTCGTGGTTTATTGTATTCATTTTTCAGTAATTTTTTACAATTTAAGGATAATTTGATGGAGTTATTTTAAGTATTTGTTAAAAATAAACCTTCATTTTTTTGAATTCATTTTTGATTTTAATAAAAAAATACGATTCTTTTAGAAATCATAAATCTTGTATTTGATAAATTTATTTTCCTGAAAATCGTTGTTAAGTTTGAGTTGGAAAGTAATTTTAAAAACATAGAATATAAGCGCATGATTTCTAACTTATCATACTCAAGTGGTGCATCACAATATCCTCTTTTAGGAGAAACAATTGGCGAAAATTTACGAAATACAGTTGCAAAATATCCGCAACAAGAGGCTTTGGTTTGCGTAGATCAAAATTATAGAGCGACGTATACAGAATTTTATTCACAAACCGAACAAATAGCAAAATCATTGATTGCAATTGGTTTGCAAAAAGGAGATCGCGTAGGTATTTGGGCGCCAAATCGTGCGGAATGGACATTGTTACAATATGCAACGGCCCGTGTGGGAATGATTTTGGTTAATTTGAATCCTGCTTATCGTGAAAATGAACTCGAATTTGTATTAAATCAAGCTGAAATTTCTGCAGTTTTTGCTTCTTTAAGCTTCAAAACAAGTGAGTATAAAGTGATGTTGAATAATGTAAAAGAGAATGCGAAATTACTAAAACATATCATTATTTTTGAAGAAAATTGGGATGATTTTTTGATTAAAGGAGAAGAAATTTCGACTTCAGAAGTGCATCAAATAGAGCAATCTGTTCAGTTTGATGATGCTGTAAATATTCAATATACATCTGGAACAACAGGCTTTCCAAAAGGAGTAACTTTAACGCATCATAATTTATTGAACAATGGTTTTTTTATTGGTGTTCGATTAAATTATACGCATCGTGATCGTGTTTGTATTCCTGTTCCATTTTATCATTGTTTCGGAATGGTAATTGGTAATATGGCGTGTACTTCGCATGGCGCTTGTATGGTAATTCCTTCGGATAGTTTTGATCCTGCAAAGACTTTAAATGCAGTCGAAATGGAAAAGTGTACATCACTTTATGGAGTTCCGACGATGTTTATTGCGGAATTAGAATTACCAAATTTTGATCGTTTCGATTTAACATCTTTGAGAACTGGTGTAATGGCTGGTTCGCCTTGTCCGATTGAAATTATGAAGAAAGTGCAAGCTAAAATGAATATGAAAGAAGTTTCGATTTGTTATGGGATGACAGAAACTTCGCCAGTTTCTACACAAACTATTATCGGAACACCTTTAGAAAAGCAAGTTTCGACGGTTGGAACAGTTCAAGATCATTTAGAAATTAAGATTATTGATCCGCAAACAGGAGATATTTTACCTCGTGGAATTGCTGGTGAATTTTGTACAAGAGGTTATTCCGTCATGCAAAAATATTGGAACAATCCGGAAGCAACTGCGCAAGTTATTGACGAAAATAATTGGTTGCATACTGGTGATTTAGCGACTATGGATGTTGATGGTTATATTAATATTACTGGACGAATTAAAGATATTATTATCAGAGGAGGAGAAAATATTTCACCAAAAGAGATTGAAGATTTTTTGTACGAACATGAATCAATTTCTGATGTTCAAATTATTGGCGTTCCAAGTATCAAATATGGAGAAGAAGTAATGGCTTGGGTGAAAGTGAAAGATGGTATTAGTGTAACAGAAGACGAATTGAAGGCTTATTGTTTATCCATTGCTCATTTCAAACGTCCTAAATATTGGAAGTTTGTACAAGAATTCCCTATGACTATCTCAGGGAAAATTCGAAAAATAGAAATGAGAGAAGTTTCTATAAAAGAATTAGGTTTAGAAAATGCACGAAAAGTGAAAACATCTTAAAAAAAGTATTAAAATCTATATCAAAAGTAGACTCAAAAATAATAATTTCAATTATCTTTGAGTCTATTTTAATTTTACAAAAATAAACGATCTAAACGATGTCAAATATCTTATTAATCGAAGATGAACAGGCAATTCGCAACGTTTTGAAAAGCATTTTAATGGACGAAAATCCAAAATGGAATGTGGATGAAGCTGAAAACGGAGCTATAGGGCTTGAAAAAATAAAAGAAAAAGAATACGACTTAATTATAAGTGATATAAAAATGCCGTTGAAAGATGGGATGGAAGTTTTATCGGAAGCGATGGAATACAATCCTGATTTAACAATGGTGATGATAACGGGGCACGGAGATGTTGATTTGGCTGTAGATGCGATCAAAAAAGGTGCGTACGATTTTATTTCAAAACCACCAGATCTTAATAAATTATTGACGACTGTTCGTAATGCTTTAGACCGTAAATCGTTGCTGTCTTCGAATAAAGAATTGAAGAAAGAAAATAAAGCTTTAAAGAAAAAAGTTGCTAAAAAATATGAAATGATTGGTGATGCTCCTGCAATTGCAGAAGTAAAACAAATTATAGATAAAGTGGCTGCTACAGACGCTCGTGTATTGATTCTTGGTCCAAATGGAACAGGTAAAGAGTTGGTTGCTCATCATTTACACGAGAAAAGTAATCGTAATGTAAAACCTTTGGTTGAAGTGAATTGTGCGGCAATTCCAGCTGAATTAATCGAAAGTGAATTGTTTGGTCATGTGAAAGGATCGTTTACTGGAGCTGTTAAAGACAAGCAAGGTAAGTTTGAATTGGCAAATGGAGGAACAATTTTTTTAGATGAAATAGGGGATATGAGTCTTTCTGCTCAAGCAAAAGTTTTGCGTGCGCTACAAGAAGGAAAAGTTTCGCCAGTTGGTTCTGAGAAAGAGATTAATGTAAATGTTCGTGTAATTGCTGCAACAAATAAAGACTTACGAAAAGAGATTGAGGAAGGTCGTTTTCGCGAGGATTTATACCATCGTTTAGCGGTAATTATCATTAATGTTCCAGCACTTAATGATCGTAAAGATGATATTCCTGCTTTGGTTGAACATTTTATTACTGATACAACAAGTCAAAAATCTTTTGATAATTCAGCGTATGATGCTTTGAAAGAATTAGATTGGTCAGGAAATATTCGTGAGTTAAGAAATGTTGTTGAACGTTTATTGATTTTGGGTGATGATCCAATTTCGAGAAAAGATGTTGAACAATTCGTGAAAAAATAATTCATCTCAGATGAAAAAGATTTTCTTTTTGCTATTTATCAGTCAACTCTTTTTATTTTCTTGTAAAAAGGACAATGTAGAAGTGGATAAAAGTTCAGATAGCTTATCGCATGAAGATGTATTGTCTTTAGAAAAAAATTCTGTTTTTACAAATGAAACGCTTGTTTATAAGGGTGTTTTTGAAGGAA
>NZ_DKSQ01000064.1:0-4521 GCF_002472765.1 Empedobacter sp. UBA7252 | reverse complement strand
GAACAACAAGAAGTAAAAGAACGTAATGCATACACCGACATGCCTTTTATTTTATTCAATATTATATGTTTATTATTTTCGGTTGCATTTTTCCAAATTCTAAACACACTACCGCTCTTCTATAAAGATGTTGTTCAAATGACGCAATCAGAAATTGGACTATTAATGGGATTCAGTGGAATTATCATTGTGGTTTTTGAAATGTTATTGATCCATTATACCGAAAAAAAATACACCATTACTAAACTCTTGGTATTTGGTTCTTTTATAACCGCAATTAGTTATTCTATTTTCAGTTTCAATCATACCATCGGTATGCTATATGTAGCCATTTTTATGATGTCTATTGGTGAAATGTTGGTTTTACCCTTAATGTCTACCGTTACGGCTTTCCGAGCTCAAAGAAATAATCGTGGTGCTTATATGGGCTTAAATGGAATGTCNNGCTGCATTTATAATCTCTCCATTCCTCGGAACGCATATTGCAACATCGTACGGATTTGATGTTTTATGGATTTTAACTTCTGTTGTATTGATTGTTGTTGCAGTTGGGTATCACTTTTTAACAAAACCTCTTTTACCTAAAAATTTGCAATAAAATGTTTATCTTCGATAATTATTAGTTAGTTGAAATCACATGAAAGTATATACAAAAACAGGAGACAAAGGAACAACAGGTTTATATGGTGGAACTCGTGTCTCAAAAAATAGTTTAAAAATTGATTCATACGGAACAGTTGATGAATTAAATTCTTATTTAGGGTTAATCCGTTCTTATGAAATCGATCCTGCATTGGAGGAAGAAATTATAATTATCCAAAAAGATTTATTCAATCTTGGTGCAGAATTAGCTACACCAGTCGATAAATTATATTTAGCAAATGGTAAACCTCGTATTCCGAAAACTATTTCCGAAGAAGATATTGTACAATTAGAAGAATGGATTGATGATTTGGAAGGACAATTAGAACAATTGACACATTTTATTCTTCCAGGTGGAAACCAAGCTGCATCACACGCACATGTGGCACGTTGCATTTGTCGTCGCGCAGAACGTTTAACAGTTGGATTAGCTGAAGTAGAAGATATTCGTTCTGAATTACAAAAATATTTAAATCGTCTTTCTGATTATCTATTTGTATTAGGTCGTAAAATTGCCGCAGACAATAATCACGAAGAAGTAAAATGGATTCCAGGTGAATAACAAAGCACTTTTATTTCTGAATGGTGAAATTCCAACCATTTTTCCAACTGCTACAGATTATGATCTTATTTTTTGTACAGATGGAGCTTTTCATTATTTACAGCAATTAAATATAACGCCCGATGTTATTTCGGGCGATTTTGATTCAACACAGCACAATGATTTTCCTGCTGGAATTGAGGTTATATCGACACCAGAACAAAACGACACCGATTTTGCAAAAGCATTGCAAATCATTATTGATAAAGGATTTGAACATGTTGATGTTTTTGGTGCAAGTGGTCGACAACAAGACCATTTTATCGGAAATTTAAATGCTGCTTTTCGTTTTAAAAATCAAATCAATATTTTATTTTACGATAATTATAGCCATTATTTTTTCGCAGAAAAAGAAACAAAATTAGAAGGTTATTTTGGAAGAACAATTTCACTTCTACCCTTTCCTGAATGTAAAAATATAGTCACAAAAGGTTTAGAATATCCATTAAACAACGAAGATTTAAACTTACTTTCTCGTATTGGAACGCGCAATAAAGCTACAGAAGATTTAGTGACTATTGATTATTCTGAAGGAAATTTAGTCATTTTTATTATCAATCAAGATTTTCCTATTTTATTGGCATAACTTCACTATTAGTAGTGAATAATCGATTTTTTATTTTTTCGTATATTTACTGAAAACCATATTATTATGAATAAATTTTCAGTTATTGTCGCTTCTATTTTAGCCGTCGGATTAATTGCCGCAGCTTGTATTTTAGGAAATGCCTATAAATATAAATTCAAAACAACAGAATCCATTAATGTGACAGGAAATGCATTGAAAAACTTTGATGCTGATTTAGTCAAATGGCGAGCTACTTTTAGTCGAAAAGATTTTGATTTGAAAGTTGCTTCGGATCAATTAAAAACTGATCAGGTAATTGTAAAAAACTTTCTCATTTCGCAAGGAATCAAACCAAATGAAATTGTATTTGAAGCGGTGAATATCACAAAAGATTTTCAATATGGAAGCGATTCTAATGGTAATTCTTTCAGTCAATTTACAGGCTACAATTTATCGCAAGACGCCACAATTGAGTCAAAAGAATTGGATAAAATTGAAAAAGCTTCGCGCGAAATCTCAAATTTAATTAGTCAAGGAATTGAATTAAGTTCTTCGAGTCCTAATTATTATTACTCAAAATTAGAAGATTTGAAATTAGAATTAATTGCACAGGCTTCTGAAAATGCGAAACAACGAGCAGAAAATATTGCTACAAAATCTGGATCGAGTTTAGGAAAATTAAAACAAGCCGATTTAGGAATTTTCCAGATTACAGGAAAAAATGACAATGAAGAATATTCTGCAGGTGGATCGTTTAATACAATTTCTCGACAAAAAACAGCTCAGATCACAGTGAGAGCGAGCTACAATTCGAAATAAAAAAAATCAGCAGTAATGGTTATTACTGCTGATTTTATAAGATATTTCACTAAATCATTTATTGATTAAGTAATAATTGTAAATATTAGTTCCAAAAATTCAATTATTTCTAATTGAATTTTCATAAGGTAAGGGCATTCAAATTTAATCATTTGAAAGAAATATCATAAGAAAATATTAACATAAATAAATGTTAACACCATTAAAAACACTGTAATATATTGTTTTTTTTATAACGTTAACACTTATTTAAAATGATTAAAAAATCATATTTTAACTTTTTATTAAGATTTGTCAAATAATTTCATCTCTCCCAATAAAATTGTAAATTTGCAATATGCTAAACAACGATACAATTTGTGCATTGGCAACAGCCAATGGAATGGGCGCTATAGCGGTTATTCGTATTTCTGGACCAGAAGCAATTTCTAAAGTTGCTCAGATTTATCAATCAAAATTTAATGCTACTAAATCTTTGAATGAAGCTTCTTCTCATACTATACATTTGGGTTATGTGATGGACGGCGATACCATTGTTGATGAAGCGCTATTTTCTATTTTCAAAAATCCGCATTCTTATACAGGTGAAGATGTTGTCGAAATTTCGACACATGGCTCAATTTATATCCAACAAAAAGTATTAGAACTATTAAATAAAATTGGCATTCGTAATGCCAATCCAGGAGAATATACATTCCGCGCTTTTTGGAACGGCAAAATGGATTTAACACAAGCAGAAGCTGTGGCCGATTTGATTGCTTCGGACTCGAAAGCATCACACGAAATTGCCATCAAACAAATGCGTGGTGGTTTCTCGAATCAAATCAAAGATTTGAGAGAACAGATGATCAACTTTGCTGCTTTGATGGAATTGGAGTTGGATTTTTCTGAAGAAGACGTCGAATTTGCAGATCGATCGCAATTTTATAATTTATTAAACCAATTACAATCGATTCTTAAACGTTTAGCTGATTCTTTTGCATTTGGAAATGTGATTAAAAATGGAGTTCCTGTTGCTATTGTCGGAGCGCCCAATGCAGGTAAATCTACTTTGTTGAATGCTTTATTAAACGAAGAACGTGCTATTGTTTCGGACATTGAAGGAACAACACGAGATACAATCGAAGAAACTATTTATATTGACGGTGTTGGATTTCGTTTCATTGATACCGCAGGGATTCGTGAAGCTGGCGATACGATAGAACGGATTGGAATTGAAAAAACATTCGAAAAAATAGACAATGCTTCTATTATCATCTATTTGTATGATGCCAATATAACTGCTGATAATCAAATTGCGAATCAGTTAGATGATTTGCAACGTAGAGGAAAAATCTTGTTTAATGTTGCCAATAAAATTGATGTAAACAATAACGAATCAGCTATTTCTGATGCTATCAAACAAGAGTTTAAAGATGTTGTTCATTTAGAAATTTCAGCTAAAGATCAATATAATATCGAAGCATTGAAAGAAAATCTGATTCATCAAATCAAATTGAAAGGAACAAATCAGGATGACACAATCGTTACGAACTCTCGTCACTTAGAAGCATTACAAAACACACTTTCTCAAATTGGAAAGATCAAACAAGGAATGGACATGGGACTTCCTGGGGATTTGTTAGCAATGGATATCCGTGAAGCTTTAAGGTATTTGGGACATATTACAGGTGAAATAGATGTGGATCAAGATATATTAGGGACGATATTTGGCAAGTTTTGCATCGGGAAGTAACACTTATTAAAAATTATGTTATGTCGTACTTCATGACTTCGTAGACTTTAAATATAATTATTTTAGTTTAGATTTTAGTATTTCATAAGGTGTTTATCCTTTAAATGAAAAATGTGGTCTATTGAAATTATAAAATTTTTCCCATTGTTCTAATTT
>NZ_DKSQ01000008.1:0-21938 GCF_002472765.1 Empedobacter sp. UBA7252 | reverse complement strand
AAATGCACTACGGGTTATTTAGTGTAAAAGTAAAAAAGAGTAGGAGAATTATTTTTGAGTAAAAGTGTTTCATAAAAAATAATTTAGATAAAAAAACTGCTAAATAACTTTAAAATATAAAGTTTATTTAACAGTTTTAGAAATTTTATTTACCGAAAAAATGGTTTTACCCTATTTTTCCTAAATTTTCTGCAATAGTTTCAATGAAAGATGTCAATGGTTTTTTCGCCATCATTTCGATCATCATATTGAAATTTCCATCAAAATCTAACGAAACATCAGACGAATTCTCATCAACTGCATCAATAGAAATTGTCAAAGTATATTCAAAAGCAGGTGCCGGAGATTCGAAAACAATTTTCGATGGCTCAACTGTCTCTTTTAAACGCATTCCAACCTTTGGCAAAGCACCAACACCAACCGTAAATCCTTTTCCAGATTCATGAATTTCAAACGATTTTGTATCCTCTGGCATCAGTTGCTCATAATTCTTCATATCCAACAAAAAAGTGTATGCTTCTTGTTGATTTTTTGCAAAACGGACTTTATTTGTATTTACCTTCATATCCTTGTGAGTTTTTTATAAATTTGTAACAAATCGTTCAAATGTACAAAGTTTTTTTTAATGAAAGTTTGTTAACTTTCAGCAACCAATCTAATCCTGAAGCAAAAAATATTTTGTTTCAAAATGAAGCTCAATTTGATGAATCTTTTCATTTATTATCATCAAA
Organism: Empedobacter sp. UBA7252; assembly: GCF_002472765.1. NCBI lineage: Bacteria > Pseudomonadati > Bacteroidota > Flavobacteriia > Flavobacteriales > Weeksellaceae > Empedobacter > Empedobacter sp. UBA7252. The sequence continues at coordinate 21,207 of NZ_DKSQ01000008.1, read as the reverse complement.
AGCAGCCGCTTTAGTCAATATTTTTAGTGAAGATATTGATGTTGTTTGGACGAAATTCTTAAAATATTACAAACATATTCAAGCCGCGGGCGGAATTGTTCGTAATCCGCAAGACGATTATTTGTTCATTTTCAGACTTGGGAAATGGGATTTGCCAAAAGGTAAAATGGAGAAAGGAGAATCGAGAGAAGAATCTGCAATTCGCGAAATTGAAGAAGAATGTAGTTTGACAAATTTAGAGTTGAAACGATTTTTGATGCCTACTTTTCACATTTATTTTTTGAGAGAATATATTATCAAAGAAACATTTTGGTTCGAAGTTTTTTATGACGGTGTTGAATTGCCTTTGCCGCAAACTGAGGAAGGAATTGAATCGGTTGAATGGAAAAAAGAGAATGAAATTCCTCAATTATTAGAAAATTCATATCCAAATATAAAATTGTTAATGGACAATTATTTAAATTTGAACTAAATAAGACTCTTATGAAAAAATATATTTTAACTCTTTGTGCTTTAACTTGTTTTGTATTGACAACAAATGCACAAACAAAAAAAGAAACGAAGGCTAAAACTGAAAAAGCTTCGAAAGTTCAATCAAAAATTTTAGATAACGGAACGGCTAAAATAGACGATTTATACGCGTATCAAGTGTATGGAGAATCGTTTGATATCAAAAATACATTGACGAAAAGTGAACTTGGAAAGTTATACGATAACATGAAAAGTGGTGATTCTTTGGAAAATGTTCAGTTTGTTTCGACGATAGAATCTGTTTGCAAAAAGAAAGGTTGTTGGATGAAAGTTGATCTTGGAAAAGGCGAAGAACAATCGTTTGTGCGTTTCAAAGATTATGGATTTTTTATGCCTTTAGATGGTGAAAATGCGAATGTTGTCGTACACGGAAAAGCTTTTGTAAGTGAAATTTCTGTAGAGAAATTACGTCATTATGCAGAAGATGAAGGAAAATCGAAAGAAGAAATCGCAAAAATAACAAAACCTCAGTTGCAATATAATTTTGAAGCTGACGGAGTTTATTTGAAAGAAAACTAAGGTTTTTTAACTCAATAATTAATCAAAACCTTTCTATTTTTGGAAAGGTTTTTTTATGAAATCAATTCTATAAAATATGATAAACTTATTTCAAGCCAATCCAAATCAGTATTTTTCATTGATCGGAAAATCGATGAATGACGAATTGTTTCAATCATTTCAAACAGAATTTGAATCTGATATTTCAGAGCAAAATATTCCTCAAGGGAAAATTGTATTGTACAAGGAAAAAGGCATTTCTGTGAAAATTGTTGATGAAATGATTGTTTCGATTAAATTTTATCTTTCTCCAAATCCAATTTGTAAGGTTTATGAAGGTCAAAATATTTTTGATTTGAATAGAAATGTTGATGAAACTCAGATTCGTAAAAATAATGATTATCAAAGAATTATTAATAATGATCCAAATCGTTTGGCAAATGATTATAGTCGTCTAAACTGTTTATTTTCTTTTGATTCGATGACTGGAGAATTCTTAACTATTGAAATATTAAACGAATTATAAAATGTTTTTTGCTGAAAAATTTCATATATTTATCTTAAATAATAGACCTTAAATGAAAAAATATTTAAGCTTGTTCTTAATGTTATTAACGTTTGCAGTTTTTGCACAATTGAGAGCGAATAATACGGAGTCTTATTACTCGATGAAAGGAACTTTTAATTCGGATAAAAAAGAGATTATAAAGAAAACAATCGAGAAAGAATTTGGTGAAGGAATTTTGGAAGAATCTGGTTATATCTGGACTGGACGAGGAAGTTTTGAAATTATTTTGAATGATAATTCACTTAAAATGGAGATTCAAAAAAGTACAGATAATCAAGAAATTGTAGATAAAATTAAAAATCTTGGAGATAAAATTCTTGCGACAAAAAATATAAATAAATTTAATACTTAAAAACGAGCTACAATTATTTTGTAGCTCGTTTTGTGTTAACGCTTCGTTAACCGTTCATTAACCAATGCAAATTAATCTTTTTCAGAATTTTATAAAAAAATAAAAATATGAAAAAGACATTATTTATCGCAATAACTTTAATAGCTTTTGCTTGTAACGGACAAACAGCTAAATCACAATCAGTTAGCAAAAATTCAAGTTCAACAACTCATTCTAATGTTTCAGTTAGTGTGAGTGATAGCAACGAAGTATATTCATACTCAGCAATTTTTGATAAACCAAAGTCGGCAAATGCAATCAAAGAAATCGGAAAAGTATTTGGAAAACCAGTGACTGAAGGAAAAAATTACGTTTGGAGAGAAGGAGATTCCTTAGAAATAAAAGCAAGAGAAGGAAAAATTACAATTGAATTTGAAAAAGGTTCAACAAAATTATATGAAAAAGTAAAAGAATTAGGCGAATCTATTTCTGCTGTTGTAGGAGAAAAATAATCATTCTAAAACATATAAAACGGAAGTCAAATTTGGCTTCCGTTTTTAATTATTTTAATTCCCTATACTTAAAATCTTTTCCAAAAAAGTAATTCCATATTAAACTAATAAGAATGAAATTTGCTATTCCACGAATTGTTATAAATATCCCGAAATTACCAAAACGTTTGTATTTAATATGTGATAATTCTTCTTGATGATTAACTATATATTCGTACAAATAATAATCAAAAACTAACATTAAAAGGCTAAAAAGAACTAAAATGACATAATGAAAGAGCATAATGTCTTTAATTTTTTTTAGATTTTTATAGAATAATACAGCTCCAATAAAAGAAAAAAATACGCTTGAATGAAAAACAATTTCAGTTTTAGTATGAAGTTTTGGAACTTCATTATTCTCCTCAATGTCTTCAACTAAATTTGGTTCGAAAGAATTTTTCTTTTTTTCTTTTTCATGATAAATAATTTTAGATGAAATTAAATTTTTAATTCGAGTTGTTTCAATTTCAGAAAACTGAACATTTCGTTCATTTTTTAAAATTTCGAAAGCTATTTTTATTGCTTCAGGAACAAATCTAGAATCATCTTTGATATAAGAATTTAATTCATTTGTAGACAGCTTCTGAAGAACGCTTCTTTTAACTTGCATTAATTTAATCCTTATAAATCAAATATTTTGTTCTTATTTTCTTGAAAGCTTCCAAATCTTTTTGCCAAGTTGCTTTTATTTCTTCTTCTGATAAACCTGCTTCTATTTGTTTGCGCAATTCATCAGTTCCAGAAAGTTGATCAATCCACAACTTTTTACCATTCATCGTCCAAAAAGGTTGTTTCGTATTGTTTTTATACGCATTAATAAGCCATTTTAAATTGATGGCAGATTGATACGGAACATTCGATAAATCTTCACCGTAACAAACTTCATCTTTGAATTTTGGACTTGTTGCACCAGGTTTTGAAGTTGGCGTATATTGATAAGGCATATTTTTTAGGAATGGTGAACCATAAACTTGAAACTGAATATCTGTTCCACGACCTTCGTTGACGTTTGTTCCTTCAAACAAACATGTACTTGGATACAAATTGATCGCATGAGCATTTGGTAAATTTGGTGATGGTTTTACTGGTAAATTATACTTGGATTGATGGGTATAATTGATAAGTGGAATAATTTCCAAATCTGCTTTTACACCATTTGCTAGCCAACCTTCACCGTTTATCATTTGTGCATATTCGCCAATCGTCATTCCATAAACAATCGGAACATTGTGCATACCAACAAACGATTTATATTCATTTTTCATCACTGGTCCGTCTACATAATGTCCGTTCGGATTTGGTCTGTCCAATACAATTACTTTTTTACCATTCTCAGCTGCAGCCTCCATTACATAATGCAAAGTGGAAATATAAGTATAGAAACGAGCACCAACATCTTGCATGTCAAAAATCAAAACATCAACATCCGAAATTTGATTTGCTTTTGGTTTTTTATTGTCGCCATAAAGCGAAACAATCGGCAAGCCTGTTTTAGAATCAACACCAGATTTTACTTTCGCTCCAGCATCAGCATCACCACGAAAACCATGTTCAGGAGAATATAATTTTATAACATTTATGTTGTTTTTTAACAACAAATCAACTGTATGCATCGTTGTTCCATTAATTGTAGCAATTCCTGTTTGATTTGAAATTAAACCAACTTTTTTACCTTTTAGTTTCGAAAGATATTGCGTTGTATTTTCTGCTCCAACAAGAATAGTTGAATGATTATCTATCGTTTTTGATGTATTATTTTGAGCTAAAATTGGAGTAGAAAAGCCGAAAAAAATAACTGAACTAAGTAAACCAATTGATGTATATTTGACAAAGTTTTTCATTTCGTTTTGAATCATTTGAATTTAGACGAATTTAAAGCCTAAAGTTAGTTTTAATCTTATAAAAAATATATAATTTGAGTTTTTCTTGGTGGTTTTCAAAAAAAATTGCGCTTGGTAAAAATACTAAAAATAACTTATCGAGTATTATTATTCGAGTAGGTCAAATTGCGGTAGCATTAGGGTTGATTGTTTCTTTGGTGACAATTTCGACTGGTGTTGGAGCAAGAATGGCAATCAAAGAAAAATTGGCCGATTTTAATGGTCATATTACGATTAGAAACTATAATAGTAATACGTCATTAAATTCCGATTCATTATCACTTCATCAAGCTTTTTATCCAAAGTTTAAATCGATTCCAGAAATAGAACATGTACAAGCAATTGCCAATAAAAGTGGTGTTATCCGAACGGATGAAAACTTTAGTGGTGTGGTGTTCAAAGGAGTTGGAACAGATTATGATTCGGTTCGTTTCGAAAAATTTATGGTAAAAGGACATTTTCCTCGAATCAATAAAGATTCGATAATGGATGAGGTTTTATTATCTAAAAAGATTGCGGACGAAATGAAATTGGATGTTGATAGTTCGTTTGTGATGTATTTTATTCAAGAAGATACAAAGCCTATTTATCGTCGATTTACCATTTCTGGATTGTTCAAAACTGATATCAAAAATTTTGACGATCAAATTATGTTTGGTGATATCAAGCATGTGCAACGCCTTAATCGTTGGGATTCGACAACTGTTGGTGGTTTCGAACTATTTGTAAATGATGTCGAAAATATTGATCCAGTTGCAAAGCGTGTGCAAGAAAATATTCCATATAATTTGTATGCAGAATCAGCAACAGCATCTTTTGCTCAGATTAATGATTGGATTTCGATTTTCGACAAAAATATTGTCATTATTCTTTTTATCATGCTTTTTGTGGTGGTGATTAATATGGTGATGGTTTTATTGATATTAATTTTAGAACGAACACATTCAATCGGAATTTTAAAAGCATTTGGTGCGACAAATTGGCGAATCCGAAAATTATTCATCAATTACGCATTATTTATCATGTTACCAGGATTAATTGCTGGAAATGTAATTGGACTTGGATTATTATTCATTCAGAAATATTTCGGAATTATAAAACTTCCAGCAGAAAACTATTATTTATCAACAGCTCCAGTCTATTTAGACTTTGGCACAATTGTTTTATTAAATGCAGGAGCGTTATTAGTTTGTGCAATTGTATTACTTTTGCCTTCGTATATGATATCTAAAATTACACCTGCAAAAGCTATTAATTTTAGATAAAATTTAATGTTTTAATTTAAAAGTTAGAAAAAAATGAAATTCGCAAACAATATATTAGAAACGATTGGGAATACACCTTTGGTTAAAATTAATAAGATTACAAAGGATTTACCATGTACAGTTTTAGCAAAAGTTGAATATTTTAACCCTGGTCATTCTTGTAAAGATCGTATGGCGTTAAAAATGGTTGAAGATGCCGAAAAAGATGGTCGTTTAGTTCCAGGAGGTACAATTATCGAAGGTACTTCTGGTAACACAGGAATGGGATTGGCTTTGGCTGCTGTGATCAAAGGTTACAAATTAATTTGTGTGATTACAGACAAACAATCGAAAGAGAAAATGGATATTTTGCGCGCTGTTGGTGCAAAAGTTGTGGTTTGTCCTACGGATGTTGAGCCAGATGATCCACGTTCTTATTATTCAGTTTCTAAACGTTTGGCTCAAGAAACACCGAATGGTTGGTATGTCAATCAGTATGATAATCCATCAAATGCAATTGCGAATTATGAGCAAACTGGACCAGAAATTTGGGAACAAACAGAAGGAAAAGTAACGCATTTTATTGTTGGTGTTGGAACTGGAGGAACAATTTCAGGAGTTGGGAAATACTTGAAAGAAAAAAATCCTAATATTAAAATTTGGGGAGTTGATACGTATGGATCAGTTTTCAAAAAATATAAAGAAACAGGAATCTTCGACGAAAATGAAGTGTATTCTTATGTAACAGAAGGAATTGGTGAAGATATTTTACCAGAAAACGTAGATTTTGATATTATTGATGGATTTACAAAAGTGACTGATAAAGATGCAGCGGTTTATACGCGTCGTTTAGCTTTAGAAGAAGGTTTGTTTGTTGGAATGTCTTCGGGATCAGCGATCAAAGGATTGTTGCAAATGAAGGACGAATTCGGACCAGATGATGTTGTAGTAGTTTTATTCCACGATTCAGGTTCTCGTTATGTAGGAAAAATCTTTAACGATGATTGGATGCGTGACAGAGGATATTTGGACGAAGAAATCAAAACAGCTGTCGATTTAATCAAAGAACATGTTGATAAACCTTTGGTTACGGTTCGTACAGAGGAATTGGCTTCTCATGCAATTGATCGTATGCGTCGTTTCAAAATTTCTCAAATTCCAGTAATGGACGTGAATGGAATTGTTGGTTCTTTGGATGAATCAGATTTGTTTCAAGCATTTTTAGAAGATAGAAATGTTGCTGAAAAACCTGTTCACGAAATAATGGAAAAACCATATCCAGTCGTAAAAGCAGGAACATCTATCGAAGAAGTTTCGAAGTTAATTACAAAGGATAATCAAGCTGTTTTAATAGAATTAGAAAACGGAAAATATCATATCATCACAAAATATGATATTATTAACTCGATTAAATAACAAAAATCCTATCTTTGAAGCGATATGGGAATTGTATTAAAAGGTCAGAATTTAGTAAAAGATTACGGTAAAAAACATGTCGTAAAAAATGTGTCTTTTCAAGTAGAACAAGGAGAAATTATTGGATTATTAGGACCAAATGGTGCTGGTAAAACGACTTCTTTCTACATGATTGTTGGTTTGGTAAAGGCTACGCAAGGAAAAGTTTTTTTGGATAAACAAGATATCACAAACGATGCGATGTACAAACGCGCGCAAAAAGGTATTGGATATTTGGCGCAAGAAGCCTCTGTTTTTCGTAAACTTTCTGTAGAAGATAATATCAAATCAGTTTTACAATTCACGAAACATTCCAAAAAAGAGCAACAAATGCGCACAGATGCTTTGATTGAAGAGTTCTCGTTAGAGCATGTTCGTAAAAATCGTGGTGATTTACTTTCTGGAGGTGAGCGTCGTCGTTGCGAAATAGCACGTTGTTTGGCAACAGAACCTAATTTTATTTTATTAGATGAGCCTTTTGCTGGAGTTGACCCTATTGCGGTTGAGGATATTCAGAAAATTGTACGTTCGTTAAAAGATAAAAATATCGGAATCTTAATTACCGATCATAATGTATCGCAAACGCTTGCAATTACCGATAAAACATATATTATGTTCGAAGGTAAAATCTTGAAAGAAGGTTCGCCAGAAGAATTAGCAAATGATGAAGATGTTCGTCGCGTTTATCTAGGTGAAAACTTTATGTATCAGCAGATATAAATTACAATATAGTATTTTCTAAACCACTCAATTTTGAGTGGTTTTTTTTTAAAACTTCAAAATCATCTAAAATTAAAATTTGCTTAATTTTAAAAATTTCTGATTTTAATAGTTGCTTTTTCGATATATTTAACTACTAAAACTTACTGATAAAGAATGCTAAAACTCAACTATTATTTTGTTTGTCTGATTTCAATTTTTGTGTTGAATAGCTGTACACACGAATAAGATGCGATAAAAGAAACAAAAAAATCTACAAATAGAGGAGGAGTGGTGCTTACATTTGATGATGATTATGTGGACGAATGGTTCAATGCGAATTTAAAATTGAAACAATACAATTGGAAAGGAACGTTTTATGTAACGCATTTTGATAAGCTTTCGGAGAGTCAAATTCGTGAGTTAACTTATCTGCAACAAAACGGAAATGAGATTGCTGCGGATGGTTTAATTCATGTATATACAACAAAGTATATAAAAGAATTTGGAGGAAAAGAATTTATTGAAAAAGAAATCGCTCCAATGCTAAGTTTGATGAAAAACAAAGGTTTTGATGTAACCGATTTTTCTTATCCTTATGGCGATCGAAGTGTAGAATCGGGTCAATTACTTTTCAATCATTTTAAAACCTTAAGAGGAACAACTTATGGAAACGAAGCGCCTAATTTTCAGAACTGTTATTATCAAAATAAACCGTTATTTTTTGGTTTAGGAATCGATAATAGTTACGAGCATTTTAATGTGCCTTATTATATTTCGTTGTTGCAATATGCAAAGGATAACAATAAGATAGTCATTTTTTACGCGCATAAAACAGTTGCAAAAGCAATTAATAATTATGAAACTGAATTTAAAACCTTAGAAGAGATTTGCAAGTTTGTGAAGAATAATGATATGAAGTTTTATACAGTTAATGACTTACAAAAATTGAAATAAAAAAATGCTCAAATTCTTGAGCATTTTTCGTTTATTCTATAAAAAGTAAATCTCCTTTTTGATTAACAGCCTCTTTGAAATAAAGATAAACATCTTGTATATCAAAACGTCTAAAATTGATAGCGTTAGAAATATTTTGTTCAGGAAGTTGATAAATCATTTCAAAATTTAACATGCTACCAAAACCAGAACTCTCGATTTTTTCGACCAAAATTCCTAAAGATTCTAATCGTTCAATCAACCGATTAATTTCCAAATCATTATGTTTCATAATCTGTAAAACTTACTATTAAAGCGGTTTCAAAGCTAAAACATAAATTTTTAAAATAAGATTTTGAGAAATAAAATTATATGTTAAACCTTTCGATTCAAAACTTAATTCTCTCTCTTATAATTAATTATTTTAGAATATTTTTTAAATAATCTAACACATTTTCTATCGAATCAAATTGTTTTACACCATATTTTTCTGCCGTAATATCAACATTTCCTTTTCGCCAAAAACCATCTGGACAAATCACCAAAAGTTTTCCACTTTTTGCATACAATCCCATTTCTAACAAACTAATCGGACTTTTAGAATCTTTTCCAAAAAACATAATAATATAGTCTGCATTTTCTAATGCATTCAACTCCCATTCCACTTGTTTGCGAAATTCGGGCTCTTCTTTCACAGGCTTCCAAGCGGTATTCCAATCATCACGACGAGGATTTAGCAAGATGACTTTTTCATTTTTCAATTCTTTTGAAACCTTCGCTTGCCAATCTTCAGAATTTCTCATATCAATTGTTCCGCCCAAAAATATCTTTGTACGTTGATCATTTTTAGGAAGTTTATTCGGCGATTTTATTTCAAGAGATTGAGCAAAAATTGTAGTATTCAATAATAGAAATAAGGCAAATAAAATTGCTTTCATGTTGTTTTTGTTTCTGTAAATATAATGAGGTTGTTGATTTTGTATTTAATGACTTTTGTTAGAATTGGCTTGAAACAAAGAATATTTAACATAGATTTTATACTTTTTGAATAGATTTGAGGTTGTTTAGTATAAATAATAATCATACATGAAAAAGTTATTACCTTTTTTTGCTGCTTTTGTAATCTTTTCTTGTCAAGAAGACGAAGTGACAACTCCAGTCAAAGAACAGCCTACGAATCCTCAACCAACGGAAACTGAAATTTTCAAATTCGATAAAAATGTTTCAATTTTAGATGCATACTATTACAAAGGAATAAACGGAAAAGATTATCCGGTAGAAGCAGAAGCTTTTTTCAAGAAAACGTGGACGCTTTACGAAGATCCTTCTGTCAAATCTATTGAATTGAAAAAAGATTCGATTATAATCAATGAAGAATTGAAAACGTCTAAATTTAAATCAACTATAGAAGAAAATAATCTGTATGCTACTGACGGTTCAAGAAAAATATTGTTGGGTCGAATTGATAAAACAACAAATTCATTTTATTTGTTCAAACATTTTGAGTCTTATGCTGTTGTAGATCCTGAAAATGGAAGTTCTGCTTCTGGTAAAAGTTCTTCTTTTGGAAAAATTACAAAAGACAATATTTTTCCAAGAATTATAGATAAGCCTGAAAGTTTAAAACAAGAAGGAGCTTATGTTTTTTGGAATAATGTTGAATATAAATTTGTGAAATAATAACAAAAAAAGCTAAGTGTCAATTGACGCTTAGCTTTTTAAATTTAAATATTTGGATGATATTGATGTGACACTATTTTGTTGGCTCTTTGTGAGCTTTAGGCGTATGTACGATATAGAAATAAACAGATTTATCATCATTAGACGGATAAATTCTGTAAGTAAATTCTTGTTTTGTTAAAACTGTAATGTCAACAATTCGTGTAAACAAAACTTCTACTGCATCATTTTTAGCAACGATTGTTCTTGTTTTTCCTTCTTCAGAAACAGACCAATCTCCTTTCATTTTTGGCGTATCATCTAAATTGAACATAGTAAATGTATCATCTTTTTTGAAATAGGTATAACCTACAAAATTAGAAACATTAGTGTCTGTTAAGGCTACATTTTGTCCTTTATTGTTCAAAGCATTAGTTGTTTCCGAAGAAGTAAAGGATAAAATTTCGCTTGGCGTTAATTGCTCTGTAATTCCTGAATCATCATCATTGTTACAACTAAAAAGTGTTAATCCAACCAATAATACAAAAATGCTTGTTGTAATTCTTTTTAAAAATATTCATGTTTTATTTTTTGATAGCACAAATAAACTCAATATTTAATGGCTTAAATTGTAGATTTTATTCTCATCATTGGATAAATTATTGTTGAGTTGAATAAAATAAAAAAGCTGAAAATCAATCCTGATTTTCAGCTTCAAAAAATTACTTTTTAGCTTTTTTGGTTGGTTTTTCTTCAACAACATCTTCCTCATAATAATACTTATGTCTCGGACGTTTTACACCATAAGAGCCATTCACAATTTTTCCTCTTCTCGATTTTTTATCGCCTTTTCCCATTATAAATGTTTTAAAATTAATAAATTCGATTACTTTCTAGCCAAGTTAATAATTTCAATTTAGTTGGACAAAAGATTTACAATTCTTTATCATTTAATCTAACTTTGCGACATCATTTGGCGTGGAGAAAAATTAATTTTAAACCAAATAGAAATGAGTAGAAATACAGATGCAAATAAAAAAGCGCATAAGAAAAAGTTAGATCAAAAGAAACGTAAAGCGCAAGAAGCCGAAGCTGAACGCAAAGCTCGATTAAAAGCAATCAATCAACGATTTAATGATAAAAATAAACCAGAAACGGAAGAATAATGATAAAAATTCTACATACAGCCGATTGGCACTTGGGCAAAAAATTGGATAGTTTTTCGCGATTAGAAGAACAAATTTTAGTGATGAACGAGATTATCGAAATTGCAGATCAACAACAAGTCGATTTGGTACTTATTGCGGGCGATTTATTTGATAATTTTAATCCAAGTGTGGAAGCTGTAGAATTATTTTATAAAACATTAAAAAGACTTTCGAATAACGGAAAACGTCCTGTTGTAGCGATTTCTGGTAATCACGATTCTCCAAGTTTGATTGATGCGCCAGATCCGTTGGCACGCGAATGTGGAATTATTTTGATTGGTTATCCAAATGCAAAAATTCAGGAATTTGAATTAAATGATTTCAAAATTTTAAAATCTGTAGAAGGAATGATTGAATTGAAATTAAATTCTTTCGATTACCCGATTCGAATTATTCATACGCCTTATGCAAACGAAATTCGTTTGAAACAATATTTTGGAGAGAATAAAGAAGATGCATTGAATGAAGTTTTAGCGACAAATTGGAAAAATATTGCGGATGAATATTGTGACGAAAATGGTGTTAATTTATTGATAGCACATTTGTATATGAACCAAAAAGGTGCTGAAATTTTAGAGGAACCAGAAGGCGAAAAACCGATTAAAATTGGAAATGCAGATATGATTTTTTCCGAAGCTATTCCGCCTCAAATTCAATATACAGCGCTTGGACATTTGCATGGTTTTAAGAACATCGGAACAGAAGAAAAACCTGTTGTGTACAGCTCTTCGCCTTTGTGTTATAGTTTTTCCGAAGCTGGTCAAACCAAGTATGTTTCGGTAATAGAAGCAGAACCAAATAAAACTATTTCTTATCATAAAATTGAATTAAAGCATGGAAAACCGCTTATTCGAAAAACTTTTGATGATATAAATTTAGCTGTAGAATGGTTGAATGAAAATCAAAATGCGTTGGTTGAATTGATTTTAGAAAGTGATTCTTTTTTGAAAGCTGATGAACGAAAATTGATTTATCAATCACATGATGGAATTATTCATTTGATTCCGAAAGTTAAAAATCAAGAGGTTGAAATGGTTGAGTATAAGTTTGCAGATCAAACAAAAGATATGAAGGAATTGTTTGCAGATTATTTCAAATCGAAAAATGGAAATCAAGAACCAAACGACGAAATAAAGGATTTGTTTAACGAAATTTTGAATTCATAATGATTCCAGTAAAATTAACCATAGAAGGACTTTATTCGTATCAAGAACGTCAAACAATTGACTTTTCTGAATTAACAGAAGCAGGATTATTTGGAATTTTCGGGAATGTAGGTTCCGGAAAATCGTCAATTTTGGAAGCGATTATGTACGTTTTGTATGGCGAAACAGAACGTCTAAATTCCAAAGATAAGCGTGCTTACAATATGATGAATTTGAAATCGAATTTGGCATATATCGAGTTTGATTTCTATAATTTTGAACAAAAATTATTCAGAGCAACACGTGAATTTAAAAGAAATTCGAAACGTTTTGAAGATGTAAAATCGCCAATAGTTGTTTTTTATGAACAAAAAGACAATGAATGGATTCCGCTTAATCATTCGAAAGCAGAAGAAATAATTGGGTTGAGTTACGAAAATTTCAAACGAACAATTATTATTCCGCAAGGGCAATTCAAGGAATTTATTGAGTTGGGTGCAAAAGATCGAACACAAATGATGAAGGAAATTTTTGGACTTCATCGTTATGATTTACAAGATAAAGTTGCAGCTTTAAATTCTCAAAACTTAACGAATTTGAATCAACTAGAAGGGAAATTATCTGGATTTGAAGAAGTTTCGGAAGAAAAAATAAAAGAGCTTGAAGAAAATTTGATTGAGCAAACAAAAGTTACCAATCAAGTTCAAGAAGAATATAATCAAATGAATGAATCATTTCAACGTTTAAAAGCGTTGAAATCAGATTTTGAGACTTTAAAACAAAAGAAAATTGATTTTGAAAAAGTTTCAGTTCAGAAAAATGAAATGGATCAACGAAAACTTGAAATTGAGCGCTATGAATTGATTTTTAATGCGTTTTCTCAACTTTTAGAAAATCATAAAAAACTTTCAAATCAGATTGAAGAAAAGTCAATTTCAGTTGAAAATCAACAAAAACAACTGACTTTAATCGAGAATCAAATCAAAGAAATTTCGAACCAAATTGAAGCGATTAAAACTGATTATGAAACTTTACCAATAAAACGAAAAGAAGAAACAGATTTAGAATTAATAGTTCAAATTTTAACTTTTTCAGAGGAGATAGAAAAGTTAAAAGTAAGAACAGCAAAAGGTTTGAAAGAAGTTGAAGAGGTTCAGAAAAATGAACAGAAAATTGAAGCTTCAATCAAATTATCTGAAAAAGAAGTCAAAACTTTAGCTGAGTCAAAAATAGATGCGCAAACATTGATGGAGGTTGGAAATTGGTTTGTTCAGAATCAAAATTTGCAACAATCTATTCAGAAACAACAAACTAAAATAGATGAGCAAAAGCAACAAATTAATGTTTTCGAAGCTCAATTCAAAACAGATAATATTGAAATTTCAAGTTTTGAAAATTGGTTTAGTTCTGAATTTGAAAAGCTTGAATCAACTAAAAAATCAATTGAAAAACAGAAAAATGAATTAGAAGTTCAGCAAAAGTTGGTTCATTTTGCACATAATTTACACGAAGGTGAATCTTGTCCGCTTTGTGGCGCTTTAGAGCATCCGAATATTGTTGAAATTGATGATATTTCCACGAAATTTGAAGTTGTAAATAATGAATTAAATCAAATTGATGAAAAGTTAAAATCGCTTCAGAAAAAACAAAATGAAGTTCAGAAAATGATTGATCAAAAACAGTTTATTGAAAAACAAATTGCACAAGAAAATCAAGTTTTGAATGATCTGAAAATTGAACAAGAAAATCATCTGAATTTGTTTGTTTGGAAAGATTTTGATTCGAAAAATGTTGAATTATTTGAAGAAAAAAAGAAAGCAGCTGTTGCTTTGGACAAAACAATTTCGGATAAAAATAAAGAGATTGAAACTTTTCGTGAAACTTTAGAGAAAGAACGTGAATCTGTTGAAAAATATAAAAATGCTTTAGAAAAATTTAGATTAGAAGAAGCTGAAAAAGCTTCTCAAATCAAGCAAAATCAAGCAAATTTGAAAGTCTTGAAATTTGAAGATTTTCAAAATCAAACAACAGAAAATGTGCTTCAAAATTTGAATGATTTAAAGTTAAATAATACAAAAATTGAACAAGATTATATTCAATTTACAGAAAGTTTAAATCAATTGAATCCAAAATTAGCTTCTCAAAAAACTTCAATTGAATTAGTTGAAAAACAACTTATTGAGTTAAAAGAAGAGTTGGCTATTAATCAAAATCAAATAGAAAAAGCATTAGAAAAATATCAAATACAAAACATTGAAGAGGTTCAATTTGTTTTAAATCAGAAATTTAATGTTTCTCAAATCAGAAAAGAGTTGGAAGATTTTCGAATTTTGTATGAAACGTTGAAAAATTTAATTCATGAATTAGAGCAAAAATTATCGGAAGTTTCTTTTGATGAAACGATTTATAAAATACAAGAAGAAAAATTGATTTTTGTGACAAGTCAATTGAAAGAAGCTACTGAAGTTGTAACTAAAATAAAAGCTGAAATTGAGCGATTGAATAAATCTTTTGTAGAAAAGAAAGATTTGTTAATTGAATTGGAAAAGTTGAAAAAGCGTGCGGCTAATTTACAAACGATGCGAAATTTGTTTAATTCAGCAGGATTTGTGCAATATGTTTCGTTAATTTATTTGAAACAATTATGTGATAACGCAAATGTGAGATTTCATCGAATGACGAGAAATCAATTAAGTTTACAAATGAATGACAACAATGATTTTGAGATTATAGATTATTTGAACGAAGGTCGTTCACGTAGTGTGAAAACGCTTTCTGGGGGACAATCTTTCCAAGTTTCTTTGAGTTTGGCTTTGGCTTTGGCAGAAAGTGTGCAAACAAATGCGAAGTCGGAAAAGAACTTCTTCTTTATTGATGAAGGTTTTGGAACGCAAGACGCAGATGCGGTAAATATCGTGTTTGAAACGTTGATGAGTTTACAAAAAGAAAACCGAATTGTCGGAATTATTTCTCACGTAGACGAATTAAAAGATCGAATTCCAGTTGCTTTGCAAATCACAAAAGATGAAGAAAGAGGTAGTTTGATAGAAGTTGTTTCGTAAGGTATAATGATTATAAAATAAACCCCAAGATTGAATTTAATCTTGGGGTTTATCATTATATGAAGATAATAATCTATTCCTTAACCTCTGATTTATTCGAAATTAACGACCAAATAATTGTTATTAATAAAACTCCACCAATTATTGACAATGAAATAGTCGATTCGAAATGATAGAATGGCATAATAATCATTTTAATTCCGATAAAACTTAAAATAATCGCTAAGCCGTAATGTAGTTTATTGAATTTATCCATTGAATTTGCCAACAAGAAATATAATGAACGAAGTCCTAAAATTGCAAAAATATTAGATGAATATAGAATAAAAGGATCGTCTGGAGCAACAGCGAATATAGCAGGAATACTATCTACAGCGAAAACCAAATCAGTTACTTCAATTACCATTAAAGCGACGAAAAGTGGTGTTGCCATTTTAATTCCGTTTTGAACAGAAAAGAATTTATCTCCATCAAAATTCGGTGTAACTTTAAAGAATTTGTGTACCAATTTAACACCAAAATTTTGTGATAAATCTTGATTTTCATCATCATCACTTGATTTCCAAGATTTGATTCCGGCGACAATTAAGAAGAAACCAAACAGTGTTAAAACGACATTTGGACGGAAGAATTGTTTTGCTTCAAAATTTGCATGAGTTGCTTCATCACCAAGATTAAAGTGCCAATCTCCAATAGAAAAAGATGGTAAATAAGTCATTTTAATTAATTCAACACCTGCAAAAATAAAGATTGCTCTAAAAAGAAGAGCACCTAAAATTCCCCAAAAAAGGACTTTATGTTGATATTCTTTTGGAATTTTAAAGAATCCAAAAACGAGTATGAAGACGAATAAATTATCTACGGATAAGGCTTTTTCTATCCAATACGCCGCCTGGAATTGCGAAAATTTATTGATGGCAAATGCATGTCCATCTGCTTCTTTAAAAACGAAATAAATCACTCCACTAAAAATCATCGCCAAGGAAATCCAAACGATAGTCCAAGTAAGCGCTTCTTTGTTCGAAACCGCGTGTGCATTTTTATTAAAAACACCTAAATCAAGTAGTAACATAATAATTACTGCAACTCCAAAAACAGTTATTAGTCCAGGATGATTCAACATGCTATCCTGTACAACACTGAAAATACTCATATAAATTTATTTAATTTGACAATTTACTATAAATTTACCAATCCTAACTTGATTGGCCTTTAAAAAATGTTTCTAAAAAAGAAAAAACAAGCAAAATTAATTTATTCCGGAATGAAAAGAGTAATCGCATACGTATTCTTAACAATTATTTTACCTATAGCTTCGAAAGCGCAACACGTTTCGCCATTGTACAAAGATTCTATTCAGATGAAATGGGTGAATGAGAAGTATAATTCAATGTCATTGGAAGAAAAAGTAGGTCAGTTATTTATCGTTGCAGCCTATACAAATAGAGATGTGGTGCATGAAAATGATATTCAAAAATTAATTGAAGAAGAACATATCGGAGGATTAATTTTTATGCAAGATCAAGCGGCTCATCAAATTGAGTTGACAAATAAATTTCAATCTATTTCTAAAATTCCATTGTTAATTGGAATGGATGCAGAATGGGGATTGGCAATGCGTTTGAAAGGAGTGGAGCGTTTTCCTTGGAATATGACGCTTGGTGCTCTACGCAATAATAAGTTGGTGTATCAAGTTGGAAAACAAATTGGTATACAAGCGAACAGAATGGGTGTTCAGTTTAATTTTTCACCTTCAGTTGATGTCAATGTTAATCCAAATAACCCAATTATCGGGAATCGTTCTTTTGGTTCAAATCCAGATCGAGTTGCAGAAAAAGGAATTGCTTATATGGATGGAATGCGTGCGCAAAACGTATTATCGTCTGCAAAACATTTTCCTGGACATGGAAATACAGATCAAGATTCGCACAAAGTTTTGCCGTTGATTCCAGATAATAAAGCAGATTTAGAGAAATATCACATTGCACCTTTCAAGAAAATGATTGATGAAGGTGTACAGTCAATTATGGTGGCGCATCTAAATGTTCCAGCTTTAGAACCAGATCCAAAAATACCTTCAACTTTATCTAAAAATATTATTACAGATTATTTGAAAGGAGAATTACAATTCAAAGGAATTGTGATTACAGATGCGTTGAATATGGATGGTGTAGCAAAAATGTTTCCTGCTGGTGATGTAGATTATAGAGCATTTGTAGCGGGAAATGATATTTTATTGTTTTCGCAAAATGTACACGTTGGGAAACAAAAAATTATTGATGCAATAAATAAAGGTCAGATTTCTGAAGCACGTTTAGAAGAAAGTGTGAAGAAAATTTTGATGGCAAAATATATTACAGGTTTAAATGAAATAAAAACTTTAAATTCTGCAAATGTTTTAGAAGATTTAAATTCTCCTGAAAATTTAGCGTTAACAACTAAAATTTTTGAGAAAGCTTCGACAGTTGTAAAGAATGAACACAAACTTTTACCAATTAAAAAATTGAATCAAAAAATAGCTTTTGTTCCCCTTGAACAAACAGATTATGATCAATTTTTGAGACATTTACAAAAATATACAAATGTTGAGTTGGTGAAGATTTCAAATCCAAATCAGATCAATTTATTGAATGATTATGATGTGATTATTTCGGGAGCGTTTTTATCGAATGAAACGGTTTACAAACCATATAAATTGTCAGATAACTCGAAAGCAATTTTGAAAGCATTACCAAAAGATAAAAAGAAAATCTTCTCATTATTCACAAGTCCTTATGGTTTGAAAGATCTTGATTTATCAAATTTAGATGCGGTTACAGTTCATTATCAAAATACAAAAGATGCGCAAGCAGCTGCTGCGCAAGTTATTTTTGGAGCAATTGATGCAGATGGAACATTTCCGGTAGATATCAATCAAAACTTGAAAGAAGGGCAAGGAATTGTAACAAAACACATCAAACGTTTAGGATTTACTGCACCTGAAAATGTGAATTTAGGAAAAAAAAACTCTTAGAAATAGATAAACTTGCCGAAGAAGCAATTGCAAATCATTACACGCCTGGAATGCAAATTTTAGTCGCAAAAGACGGGAAAATCGTGTATGATAAAAGCTTTGGAACTCAAGATAAAAATTCTTTAAAAAAAGTGAAGTGGACAGATTTATATGATGTCGCTTCTGTAACAAAGGTGACGGCGACGTTGCCTTTGTTGATGCTGGAGGTAAACGAAGGAAAATTAAACCTTGAGCAAACAATTGGAGAAATTGATAATGATGCAAAAAACTCGAACAAATCTTCCTTAAAAGTTCGTGAAGTATTAGCGCATCAAGCTGGTCTTAAGCCATGGATTGGTTTTTACAATGAAACTGTCAATGTAAAAAATGCGCGATTATATTTAGATTTCTATTCGAGAAAGCAAGATGAGGAACATCAGATAAAAGTTACAGATAACATTTATATTATCAACTCTATTAAAGATACGATTTACGAAGATATTTATAAATCATCTTTAGGCCGTAAATCATACGAATACTCAGACTTAGGCTATTATATTTTCAAGAAGAAATTAGAAAAGGATTTTGGGAAAGATTTGAATCAATTGACACAAGAAAAATTTTATCAATCATTGGGAATGTATCGCACAACTTTTAATCCAAAAGAAAAATTTAGTTTAGAAGATATTATTCCAACCGAATACGACAAAACCTATAGAAATCAATTGGTACATGGTTTTGTACACGATCAAGGAGCTGCGATGATGGGCGGAATTGCTGGTCATGCTGGTTTATTCTCTAACTCGATTGATTTGGCAAAATTGATGCAAATGTATTTGAATGGTGGAGAATATGGCGATGAGGTTTATTTGAAGCCAGAGATAGTTGCGGAATTTACAAAACAACAATTCAAAGGAAATCATCGTGGAGCTGGTTTTGATAAAATGCAACATATTTCTAAAGTTGGCCCATCTGTCGAAAGTTTTGGTCATACAGGTTTTACTGGATCTATGGTTTGGGCTGATCCTAAATATAACATAGTGTATATTTTTCTTTCGAATCGTGTCAATGAAACCGTCGAACCAAATTATCTTTCCATTAAAAAAGTGAGAGAAAATATTCGACAAGTAATTTATGAAGCAATTTTACCTTAAATTTGTCTAAATTAAAATCGCGAATGAAAATAGGAATTGTATGCTATCCAACCTATGGAGGGAGTGGAATTGTGGCAACAGAACTGGGAATGGATTTAGCGGAAAAAGGTCATGAAGTACATTTTTTTAGCACAAATGTTCCTGCGAGATTAAACATCAAATTACCAAATATATACTTTCATCGAATTCATGTCGAAACGTATCCATTGTTTCAATATCAGCCATACGATTTGGCGTTGAGTACAATTTTGTATGATAAAGTTTTGCATTACGAATTAGATTTGGTTCATGTACATTATGCGATCCCGCATGCGTATGCGGCGTATTTTACGAAACAAATGTTGGCTCGAAAGGGGTATAAATTACCAATTGTAACAACGTTGCACGGAACAGATATTACGTTGGTAGGGAAACATCCTGTGTATAAAACGGCTGTTGAGTTTTCGATCAATGAATCGGATGCTGTAACGTCAGTTTCCGAAAGTTTGAAACAAGATACTTTACAAGCATTTGACATTACAAATGAAATAGAAGTAGTGCCAAATTTTATTGATAATGATCAATATTTGCCAGAGAAATGTGTGTGTTGTCGTGATAATTTTGCGCAACCAAAAGAGAAGGTAATTTTGCACACTTCAAACTTGAGAAAGGTAAAACGTATTGAAGATGTAATTGGAACGTTTAATTTGATCCAGAAACAAATTCCATCGAAATTGATTATTGCTGGAGAAGGTCCTGAATGGGATATGGCGGATCAAATGATTCAAGAATTTGGAATTCAAGATAAAGTGAAAAGTCTTGGAATGGTAAGTGACTTGAATGATGTTTTGAAAGCGGCAGATTTATTCCTTTTACCTTCCGAACAAGAAAGTTTTGGTTTGGCAGCACTTGAAGCTATGGCGGCAAGTGTTCCGGTTATTTCGTCCAATGCAGGCGGAATTCCAGAAGTAAATATTAACGGAGTCACTGGTTTTGTTTGCCCAGTAGGAGATATTGAAATGATGGCAGAAAAAGCGATTTATATTTTAGAGGACGAAAAGCGTTTGGCAGAGTTTAGTTATCAAGCAAAAGAACAAGCGATACGATTTGATAAAACGAATATTCTTCCGCAATATGAAGAATTGTATCGCAAAGTAATTGCAAAATCTAAAATCGGGTAAATCCCGATTTTTTTATTTAATAGGATTTTCTTCCTCCCATTTTTTCCATGACGTCTTATCGCCTTTTAACCATAAGATATATTGTTTTATTATTAAGCCAGAAATTGCGTCTGGATATCCCCCTGAATTTT
>NZ_DKSQ01000110.1:13699-44728 GCF_002472765.1 Empedobacter sp. UBA7252 | reverse complement strand
CTCAAGATTTATTTCTTGAGGCTTTTTTGTATTTATGGTTTTCGCTTTAGGCTGAAGGCTGTAAGCTTTACGCTAACTCAAAACTATGTTTTATAAAACAAGAAGCTTGCTTTCATCCAACAAGAAGCTTCTAATTAGTCAACGAGAAGCTTCTTCTTAATAAAAAGGAAGCTTCCTTTTTACAACTAACTTAAAATTTACTACTCATAACTCGATAACACTCCTAGTTTGTTTAGATTTTTATTGTCAGTCTTAAATCTTACGTCTTATAACTTATTACTCAAAACTCAGAACTTACAACCCGCGTTAGGGATAGTAGTGGAAATCCTTTTGTAGAAATTGGATTTTCCTGTAATCACTTCCAATTTTCTTCTACAAAAGATTGCAACGGATAGCCCGACCGAAGGGAACGCTATAATAATTAAGCTTATTATTATGTTTCATAAATATTTGTCCATCTGCTATAATTTTAGTACATTGAAGAATAATTTAATTTTGAATAAAATTTTATTTATTCAGCAAGAGGTTTTCTATCTCTTTATATGTTGTAATCATTAGATTACACATTCTATTCTGTTTTACACAATTTTTATAGATGTTTTTTTCTATATCAGGTCGTTTCAGGCATAAAAATCAATTACTATTGAGAGATAGTTGAGTAGTTCATATAAGTTTAATTAAAAACAATTCATGAGTTTAAAAGTAGGCATTATCGGGGCTGGACCAAGTGGTTTGGCAATGTTAAGAGCATTTGAGTCAGAAGAGAAAAAAGGTAACAAAATTCCAGAAATTAAATGTTTTGAGAAGCAAGACAACTGGGGGGGAATGTGGAACTACACTTGGCGTACAGGAGTAGGTAAATACGGAGAGCCATTGCATGGCAGTATGTATAAATATTTATGGTCGAATGGACCAAAAGAATGTTTAGAATTTGCAGATTATACATTTTCTGAACACTTTGGTCAAACAATATCTTCTTATCCACCTAGAGAAGTATTATTCGATTATATAGAAGGAAGAATTAAACAAAGTAATGCGCGAAAGTACATTCAGTTTAATACCGTTGCAAGGTGGGTAGATTATGTAGAGGATAAAAAACAATTTCGCGTTGTTTTTGATGATTTAAAGAAAAATCAAACTTTCGAAGAATATTTCGATTATTTAATTGTCGGAACTGGACATTTTTCTACACCAAATATGCCTTATTTTAAAGGGATCGAGAATTATACAGGAAATGTAATGCATGCGCATGATTTTCGTGGAGCTGATCCATTCAGAGGTAAAGAAATTTTATTGATCGGTAGTAGTTATTCGGCAGAAGATATTGCGGTACAATGTTATAAACACGGAACTAAATCGGTCACAATTTCTTATCGTACAAATCCAATTGATTGTAAATGGCCAAATGGAATAGAAGAATTGCCTTTGGTGACACATTTTGAAGATAAGAAAGCATTTTTCAAAGACGGAACATCAAAAGAGTTTGATGCAGTAATTATGTGTACAGGTTATCAACACAAATTTCCGTTTTTACCAGATAATTTGCGTTTAAAAACCAAAAATTGTTTGTATCCAGAAGGAATGTATAAAGGTGTAATATCAGATGTAAATGCTCAATTGTTATTTTTGGGAATGCAGGATCAATATTACACATTTAATATGTTTGATGCGCAAGCATGGTTTGCACGTGATTATATTTTGGGACGAATTAATTTACCTTCAAAAGAAGAAATTCAAAAAGATATTCAGAAATGGATTGATTATGAAAAACAATCGATTTCTGCTGATGATCATGTTGATTTTCAAACTGATTATTTGAAGGATTTAATTCATTTAACTGATTATCCTATGTTCGATTTGGATAAAGTTGCTAATATGTTCAAATCTTGGTTAAAAGATAAAGAAGAAAATATTTTAACTTATCGAGATAAAACCTATACCTCTGTTATGGACGAAACGAAAGCAGAAAAACATCACACACCTTGGATGAAAGAATTGGATGATAGTTTAGAACGCTATTTGGATGAAGATCCAATTGATGAAAAGCAATTAGAAAAAACAAATTATTATTAATATTAACAAAAAGACTAACAAATGTGTTGGTCTTTTTTTATTTTCGATTGTATATTTAAACATCGTTAAAAAAGAAAAGTGTTTATTTTTGACAGAGCACAACACAATATGATTTAATACAATAGAAATGGAGATTCAATATTTTTTCGAATTATTTGGTACACTTTTTTTTGGAATTTCGGGCGCTTTAGCAGCAGATGAAAAATCTGGTAACGATTGGTTTGGTGTAACCTTTATTGCTTTCCTAACTTCAATTGGAGGTGGTACAATTCGTGATATTTTACTTTCCGTTGAAATTATGTGGATAAAGGATGTTAATCTTATTTATGCAGTAGGGATTGGTGTTATTTTAGCGGCAATTTTCTATGAGCCTCTGTTGAAACTTCGTAAAACATTTATGCTTTTTGATACGTTAGGAATTGCTTTATTTACGATTGTTGGTTTAGAAAAAGCTCTAAATCTTGGAATTCATCCTGTAATTGCACCTGTAATGGGAATGTTTACGGCGGTTTTTGGATCCATTATTCGCGATATGATGTTGAACGAAGTTCCTATTATCTTCAAGAAAGAAATTTATGCGTTTGCATGTCTTTGTGGCGCAGTTATTTATATGATTTTATGGAAATTGGGACTTGATCGTAACATCAATTTCTTTTTTTCGGGAGCTGTAATTGTCGCAGTTCGCTTGACTGCAATTAAGTACAACTTATCATTACCGAAATTCAAAAGCCATTAATTTATAGATTCGTATCTTAGCGAACTAATTTTTTATAGATGGAAATTCAATACATTTTTGAATTATTTGGGACGGTTGTGTTTGCTATTTCTGGTGCTTTAGCTGGAGATGAAAGACAAAAACATGATTGGTTCGGAATTGCTTGTTTTGCTTTTATAACGGCTGTTGGTGGCGGAACTTTACGCGATCTATTTCTTAACAGTTATCCGTTAGTTTGGATAAATGATATGAATGTCATTTATGCAGTTTTTGTTGGAATTTTATTGGCAGGATTATTTTTCAAATATTTTTCACGATTAAGAGTAACATTAATGCTTTTCGATACTTTAGGAATTGCTTTGTTTACGATAGTTGGTTTAGAAAAAGCACATTCTTTGGGCGCAAACAATTTTATTTCTGTAATGATGGGAATGATGACCGCTGTAATGGGTGGTATGTTGCGCGATGTTTTAATGAACAGAACACCAACAGTTTTTGTAAAAGAAATTTACGCAATGGCATGTATTGCAGGTGGAATAATGTATTTGGTTTTTGATAATTTCGGATTAGATCGAAATATAAATTTCATTGTTTCAGGAGCTATTATTGCGACAATTCGTATTGTAACGGTGAAATATAAATTGTCCTTACCTAAATTTTATTAAGCATGCAAAAAATACTATTTAATCAAGAAAATTGGACAGGAAGAATTGATTCTGAAGATGGAGAATTAGGTTTAAGAATTCATCAAGTAATTTCTAATTATGATAATTTTCAGTCATCATCCGTTCAACCAAAAGTATTATTAGGATTTTGTTCGGAAGTAGGTGTTAAACGGAATAAAGGTAGAATTGGTGCGAAAGATTCACCAGATTTGATTCGAAAAAGTTTAGCGAATTTGCCTTTACATTTTTCCGAAACTGATTTTATTTTTGATGCTGGAAATATTCATTGTAATGATAATAATTTAGAATCTGCACGTGAGGAACAAATCAATCAAGTGGATAAAATCATCCAACAAAATCATTTTCCGATTGTAATTGGAGGAGGACACGAAACGGCTTTAGGAGATTTTTTGGCTTTAGCAAAATCATACAAAAATATTGGAATTATCAATCTTGATGCGCATTTTGATTTGAGAACGCCAAATCCGCAATCAACTTCTGGAACGCCTTTTTACGAAATGGCCAAGTATTGCGAAGAAAATGAAATAGGGTTTAATTACATTCCAATTGGTATTCAAGAATTAGGAAATACAAATGCTTTATTTCAGCGCGCAGAAAATTTAGGTGTTAATTTTATCATGGCAGACGAAGTTCATCTTAATTTGAATAAAGTGATAGATGATTTGAAAACGATTCTTCAACAATTTGATGCGCTTTATGTTTCGTTGGATATGGATGTTTTTGATGCAGCTTATGCGCCAGGTGTAAGTGCAACGACAATTAATGGTTTGACACCTTTTCAGGTTAAATATATTTTGAAGGTTCTAATGAACTCAAACAAAGTGAAAATATTTGATTTAGTTGAATATAATTCGCTTTTTGATGTTGATAACTCGACAGCGAAACTCTCTGCTCAAATGATTTACGAAGTTTTAAGATATTAATTCTGAAATAATTTACAATATTTTGTAACCTTTTTCAGTTATCTGCGTATACATATATAGTGGTGTTGATAAAATGCCAAAAGAAATCGATAATAATCATTAATAATAGGAGGGTTTTAGTTAAATGAGACAGCTTAAAATTACAAAGCAGGTAACAAATCGTGAAACTGCGTCGTTGGATAAATACTTACAAGAGATTGGTAAAGTAGATTTGATTACAGCGGAGGAGGAAGTAGAGTTAGCACAACGTATCAAAGCAGGAGATCGTGTTGCCTTAGAAAAATTAACAAAAGCAAACTTACGTTTCGTGGTATCTGTTGCGAAACAATATCAAAATCAAGGTTTAAGTTTACCAGATTTAATTAATGAAGGAAACTTAGGTTTGATAAAAGCTGCACAACGTTTTGACGAAACGCGTGGTTTCAAATTTATCTCTTATGCGGTTTGGTGGATTCGTCAATCTATCTTACAAGCATTAGCAGAGCAATCTCGTATTGTACGTTTACCATTAAATAAAATTGGATCGATCAATAAAATTAATAAAGCCTATGCTTTATTAGAGCAAGAACATGAACGTGCTCCATCTGCAGAAGAAATTTCTGAAGTTTTGGATATGTCTGAAGGTGATGTAAAAGAGTCGATGAAAAACTCTGGTCGTCACGTCTCAATGGATGCACCATTAGTAGAAGGAGAAGATTCTAACTTATACGATGTATTAAACATTGGTGAATCTCCATCTCCAGATGTACAATTGATGATTGAGTCATTACGTGTAGAGATTGAACGTGCATTGCAAACATTAACGCCTCGTGAAGCTGATTTAATTCGTTTATACTTCGGATTAAACGGTCAACATCCAATGACGTTAGAAGAAATTGGAGAAACGTTTGATTTAACAAGAGAACGTGTTCGTCAAATTAAAGAAAAAGCAATTCGCCGTTTAAAACATACTTCGAGATCTAAGATTTTGAAAACATATATCGGACGATAATAAAAATAAAAAAATCCAGCCAATTGGTTGGATTTTTTTTATAATAATTTTCCGCTTAGTAAAATTGCAGCAATTGTAAAATAAATAATCAATCCTGAAACATCAACCAAGGTTGCGACGAAAGGCGAGGATGCTGTTGCGGGATCAAATCCAATTTTTCTCAAAATAAATGGAACTAAAGATCCAGAAAGTGTTCCCCATAAAACAATGACGATTAAAGATAAAGCGACTGTTAAAGCTACATATAGCCAATATTCTCCATAACTATAAATTCCAGTTTTTTGCCAAATTAAGATTCTGATAAAACCAACAAATCCTAGAATTGCACCTAAGATTAATCCCGAAGCAAACTCTTTCTTCATTACATACCACCAATCTTTTAGTTTCAATTCACCCAAAGCCATTGCTCGGATAATTAGTGAAGCCGCTTGAGAACCAGAATTTCCACCACTCGAAATAATCAATGGAACAAATAAAGCCAACACAACCGCTTTTTCGATTTCTTGGTCATAATAACTCATAGCAGAAGCAGTAAACATTTCGCCAATAAATAAGATAACCAGCCAACCTGCGCGCTTTTTGATTAATTCCGCAATAGGTGTTTTAGTATACGAAACATCCAATTCTTCCATACCTCCAAATTTCTGAATATCTTCTGTATCACGCATTTTCATACGATCCAAGATATCGTCAAATGTTACAATTCCGACCAAAACATCATTTTCTGTCACAATTGGCATCGCAGAACGATCGTATTTATCAAAAACTTCTAACGCATCTTCTAAAGGAGTTGTCGTCTTGATTGAAACAAAATTATGATCGATTAAATCTTCTACTTTAGTATCTTCATCAGCCAAAAGAATTTCGCCAATTTTTAAATCATCAATCAATCTATTTTTTCCATCAACAATAAAAATATACGTTAATGTTTCGGCTTTTTTTCCATACTTTTTGATGTGAGCCAAAACTTGTTTTACTGTATAATGTTCTTTTACCTGAATATAATTTGGTGTCATTAAACGTGCAATCGAATCTTCTTTGTATCCAATCAAATTCAGTGCTGTAGCACGTTCTTCAGGATTTAAAAGATTAATGGAATGTTTGATTAATTGATCTGGGAAATTTTCAAATAGTTCTGTTCGGTCATCAGGATCAAGATTGTTCAAAACTTCAGCTAAATCTTCGTCCGTCAAACTTTTTACAATTTCGTACTGAATATCGGGTTCAAAATAGGAGAATACTTCAACTTTATCATCATTCAAAAGCGAGTAAAAAGCGATGTTTCTTTCTTTTACGTTCAGTGCAGTTAATTGTTCGGCAATATCTGCTGGATGTTGATTAAGCATATTATTTTCCATAAATTTGTTTTTTTATCCCGAGCTGCAAATTAAGTCTTTTTGAGATGAGAAGAAGTATAGATTGGCTACTTTTAAGCTAATTTTAATATAGAAATTATGATGAATAAAACAGATCAAAAACAAATTAAAGAATTTATAAAATCTATGGATGTAGATGAACGATTTGTTGGAATTTGGTCTGGAACCGATCATGGGAAATTTTTTAAAGGTGAAACAAATAGTTGGATGGTCAATAGAAAAGTTGACGGTACAATGACAGTTAACTTTAAGACCATTCACAGTGATGATTGCGTTACATTTTCTGAAGATGAAGGCGTTTGGTGTACTATTGGTGATGAATATTATGAGTTTAGAGATTCTGATGAAATGGCAGATATTTACACTTATATTTTTATGTCAAAAGATTCGATTCATTTTATTATCAACGAAGAATTGAAAGACGAAGAACCTTATAACTTTATTGATAATAGAGTTTTCTTGGATTAAAAATAATTTTACTGAATCATTTTTTCTGTTATATTCGTATTGTATTAATTAACACTGAAAATGAAAAAACTATTATTTACTCTCTTATTATCAACTTCACTATTTGCTCAAGAAAAAGCAACAGATTTGATTTCAGCACATATTAATGTTTTGGGAGTTGGAGCAAATTATGAGAAAGCCATAACAGATAAAATTACAATTCTTGGTAATTTAAATTATTCTACAATTAATTTTACAGGTTCAGATGATGGTTTGGATATGGATTTCACAGTAAAGTTAGGATTAGAAGGTCGTTATTACTATAATTTTGATCGAAGAAGTTCAAAAGGAAAATCTACTTTAAATAATTCTGCAAATTTTATAGGATTGAAATTTGACTATTATACAGATTGGTTATCAACATACCAAGGGATGGGAAAAGATGATGATTTTGCAAAACTTGTGGTGAATTATGGAATTAAAAGAAATTTTGCTAAAAAATTTTTTTATGAATTCAATTTTGGAGCAGGAATTTTTATAGATACTTATTATCCTTTTAAATATTCTATTAATGGTTCTGATTGGATATATTCAGATAAAGAAACATACATCGACTTCTTACCTGAATTAGGTTTCAAATTTGGTTATAATTTCTAAAAAATATAAATCGTTGAGTTTTCAACGATTTTTTTATTTCATTACCTTTGCACCACAAAATACAAACAAACAACAAATAAGATTATGCCAATAGTAGCACCATCAATTTTAGCAGCCGATTTTGGGAATTTAGCAAAAGACATCGAAATGGTTAATAATTCTCAAGCCGAATGGTTTCATTTAGATGTAATGGACGGCGTTTTTGTTCCGAATATCTCTTACGGAATGCCAATTATCGAGAAAATAAATTCGTTAACAGACAAAGTTTTGGATGTGCATTTAATGATTGTTGATCCAGATCGTTATATTTCAACTTTCAAACAAGTTGGCGCAGATATTTTGACTGTTCATTACGAAGCGTGTACACATTTACATCGTACAATTCAGGCTATAAAAGCAGAAGGAATGAAAGCAGGAGTGGCGCTTAATCCGCATACACCAGTATCTGTTTTAGAAGATGTGATTAATGATTTAGATTTGGTGTTAATTATGAGTGTTAATCCAGGTTTTGGAGGTCAAAAATTCATTGAAAATACTTACAACAAAGTTTCTAAATTGAAAAAAATGATTACAGAAGCTAATGCAAATGTGATCATCGAAATTGATGGAGGAGTTGGAGTACAAAATGCATCAAAATTGGTAGAAGCTGGTGCAGATGCTTTAGTTGCTGGTTCGGCAGTTTTCAATGCTGAGGATCCAACAGCATATATCGCGGAATTACAAAAAGCTTAATAAAAATAGTATTGAGATGTGAGAAATTAGAATTGAGAAGTTCATATTTTTTCCTTCAACTATTTAAAATAAATAATATAAAAACTGAATCAGAAATGATTCAGTTTTTTTGTTGATTAATCCTGAACTTTTTTCAGGATCCTCATCAAGTTAATCAAACAATTTTCTTATTAAAATCTTAACTTTGTTGCATGAATTTCTCTAAAGACAACCCAAAAAAGATTTATACGATTGATGAAATCAAAGATAAAATGGCAAAATATTGTCTTTATCAAGATCGTTGTCATTGGGAAGTAGAGAAAAAACTTCGTGATTTTGATTTGATTCCAGAAGCGAAAGATGAGATTCTTTTTAAGTTAATTCATTACGGATTTCTAAATGAAGAACGATTTGTTCATAATTTTGTTCGAGGAAAAGTCAATCAAAAAATGTGGGGAAGAAATCGTCTTCGTCAAGAATTAAAAATGCGTCAAATTGATCAAAAATTAATTGAAAAAGCATTTAAAGAAGAAATTGATTTGGATAAATATTGGAATAATTTATTGCATTTAACACAAAAAAAGTTCAATTTATTAGCTTCTGAGCGAGAATCTTTCAAGAAAATAAACAAAGTAAAAGCATATTTAGCGTACAAAGGTTACGAGTTCGATTTGATGAATGATGCTATAGAAACAGTGAAAACAAAAGAGTAATACAATTCATCCTTAAAATTCGACAATTCGGTCAACTATTTTTAAAATTAAAAACGACTTCACTTAATTTTATTCCATAATAAATAAACACATTATGGAAAATTTAGTCAAAATCATTATTTACATTCACGCATTTTTTGGAGGAATTGGCTTGGTTGCTGGAACAGCTGTTATGATTATAAAAAAAGGAAATTCGACACATAAAAAAGTGGGAAAAATATTTTCGATTGGTATGTTAGTCAGTTCTATTCTTTCGTTAATCATTTGTGCTTTTCCAAATCACCACAATTCTTTTCTTTTAATGATTGGTATTTTCACGATTTATATGATTTTGATCGGAAATAGAATTCTAAATTATAAGCGCAAAAACTATTCGAATAATTTGGATAAAATCATTTCTGGAGCAATGTTTATCACATCTATTGTGATGATTGTTTTTGGATTACTTCCTCTTTTCACAAGCAATGCAATTGGATTATTGTATTTAATTTTTGGGTTTTTAGGAGGGTTTATGTGTTATCGAGATTTTGTTTTTTACAAGAATACAGAGAATTATAAAAAATGGACAATGAATCATGTTGGAAAAATGGTTGGTGCTTATATCGCTTCAGTAACAGCGTTTTTGGTTGCAGGCGCTGGATTTGGAGATAATATTTATTTTTGGATTGTGCCTTCAATTATCGGAACGATTTATATTTTTTCTTGGTCAAAAAAACTAAATAAAAAAGTTGCAGTGAATTGATTATCTTTAATCAAAACACTTATATGAAGAATTTATATTTTTTACTCTTATTCATTCTTTTTGTTCAATGTGAGCAACCGAGCAGTCAATCTGCTAAAGGTTGGGAAAAGAAGAATGAAATAAAAGCAGATTCAGTTTTTAAAGATGAGAATGTAAATGAAGTTATTGAACAAGCTATTGATATTACAAAAAGTAATCATATACCAATTAGAACAATCTCTCTCTTTTTCGCAAAAGAAAAATTTTATTTATATATTTCTTCGACTGGACAAGACTGTTCAATAGGGAATTATTATACATTACCAATTACTATTCAAAATACAGATTATACTATTCTTTTAGATAAAAATGAAGTATTAGATGAATATATCGATATCTCAAATTTAAATTATATCCCTTTAGATAAAGAAAAAATAACATTCTGTTGTGAAATAAAAGGTTACGCTTTTCGATTTCATAAAGATGAAGAAGGAAAGTATCAATTAAGAGAGTTGGAGCATTTTTATAATTATACGGATGATTTTGTTTTAGAAGAAGATAAAAAATATTTTCCTATTCAATATGAGGAAATTCTAGAACCAGAACCATTTATTCATCCTAATGATGTAAAATAAAAAAACGAATTTCGAAACTCGAAATTCGTTCTTACTATTTCTAATATTTACCTAATTCGTTTTCAAATTCTTGCAGATAATTCGCCAAATGAAAACCATCTACAAAACCATGATTTGCCTCAACCGAAACAGGCATATACATTTTATCGTTTTGCGTATACGCTTTTCCAAAAATAATTCGCGGAATAGATTCTCCCGTTCCAAAGTTACTTGGTTGTGTTAGACCTGTAAATCTCGACCATGGAAATGTAGAATGACGAACCAAGCCAATGGTAATTTCTTCATTTTTGATATGCAAACCAACCGAGTTTTCTACACTTTGTATTTGCTCTTGAAGTTGCGCGTTAAATGCATCAAAATCTTCGGTAAAATTCATCAATGCAAAACCAAAAGTTCCGTCTTTTCTTCCAATTGTTGTTCCGCAATCTAAATGATCGTACACAAAAATTTCATCATCTTCGATGCGATATTTAAACTCATTAATCTTATTTTCTGCCAACATCGAGCAATGTAAATAGACTGCGAAAAAAGACAATTTATTTGCTTTGGCAAATTTGTACGTTTTAGAACATTCAACCTCCGCAACAACTCCGACATACGGATTATCCATTTTCGAGAACATATTAAAATGCTCTATACGATTCCAACCTTCAGGATTAAATTTCTGTTTCATTGCTGCAAAGTTAAAAATAGGATTTACAATTACTTCAATCTTTTTTGTTGATATGCATCACCAATTACATTCAGAGTTACGCCTAGAATAATCATAAAAATTCCTAAAGCTAAACTCAGCGAAAAATCTTCACCAAACATCATAACACTTACAGCAACGGCAACCACAGGTTCTGATGCGCCAAGAATAGAAGTGGCTGTAGAACCAATATTTTTAATCGCATAAATCAATGCGATGCTCGAAACAACTGTCGT
This sequence comes from Empedobacter sp. UBA7252, assembly GCF_002472765.1. Lineage (NCBI taxonomy): Bacteria > Pseudomonadati > Bacteroidota > Flavobacteriia > Flavobacteriales > Weeksellaceae > Empedobacter > Empedobacter sp. UBA7252. The sequence continues at coordinate 33,153 of NZ_DKSQ01000110.1, read as the reverse complement.
AACAAACGCAAATGTAAAAAAGTTGAAGGTTAATTCTAATGATGGTAAAATGAAGGATTCTTTGTGAATAATCATTTTTGTTGCGTAATAAATCGTTGTAAATAGAAACGAATAAAAGCTTAATGTAAAGCCTTTTATATCTCGTACTTTCGATTTGTTGACTGTCACAATATATAATCCGTAACCCAAAGCACTAATAAAAACAATTCCTAATCCGATTGGATTTAGCTCGAATTTTCCTTCTTTAAAACTTAATAAAATTACACCAGCCAGTACAAAAACAATGGCTACAATAGTTGAAATTGTAATTCTTTCTTTGAAGAAAACAGCCATTATGATGGCAACAATCAACGGATAAACGAATAATAATGTGGAGGCAATTCCAGGAGTTAAATAATCATAACCTAAAAATAAGGCATCCGCTGAGATTCCGTACAATAATCCTAAAATGATTAAAAATGGAATCTGTTTCACATCTATTTTGAATGATTGTTTTTTGATGAATAAATATGTTCCGACAATCAATGCAGAAAAAAAGAATCGATAGAATAATGTAGTATCCATCGAAAAATTTGCCTGTTTTATAGGTAGGATAAATAATGGAATTAATCCATAAGATATGGAAGAAATTAGTCCATATGCGTAACCTTTGAATTTCATTTTTAATAGAAAAAAACGAAGTTCGAATTTCGAACTTCGCATTTGATTAGTATTTATTAAAATTTATTTTCTCGTAAAATCTAAATCTTGGAAATCGTAACTGAAATCTGTTAACGGAGAAATGGCTTTCATTTTGAAACCTGTCATTTTTCCATCTTTCATTTCTGCATAAACATAAGCGTCTGCATGGAAATAACGATTGTACCATTTTACCGCAAACGTATTGTCTTTGTAAAAAAGCATTTCACCAGTTAATTGAGGCGAACGTTTCGATTCGAAAATGATTTTTCCTTTCTTTTCATAAATTACAACATCACCAAACCAATTGTCCTTATACGTTCCGATTACACTTTTTGAATCAAATTTGATGGCTTTATTTTTTTGATTTGCTTCAACTGTTTTCCAAACTTCATCAGTTATAACATCGGCTTCTTCCACATTTTTCTTCATCATATCATCATACGTTTTTACCCAATCTGTAGATGGATTTTTTAAGTAAAAATCTTTGATTGTATTCGAAATTGCTCGGAAAGCTGCACCCGATTGTTGGTTAGTCAAAATCACAATTCCTAATTTTTCTTGAGGATAAAACATCGTTTGTGTTACAATTCCTTCCAATCCACCAGTATGCGAAACTTCCAATTTTCCGTTCATATCCTGCAATTGCCATCCCAAACCATACGCTTTGAATAATGAATTATAAGGTGGAGTAGTACGATTTGGTTGTAAAGTTTGTGGTGTAATCATTTCGTTCATTTGTTTTTCCGAAATAATTTGTTTTCCATTCACTTTTCCTTTATCTAAATTGAATTGCAACCATTTTGCAAGATCATCTACATTCGAATAAATTCCTGCAGCTGCATCAAAAATGGTGTTCGTATAACGATCAATCACTTGTAATTTTCCGTCAATTGGAACGTGCGGATTAATTGCATTTTTCTTGTCTTTTAGCAAATGCCAATTCGCTGCAGTATTCGTCATTCCAATTGGTTCCAACAATCTTTTTGTTACAAAATCTGTCCAAGATTGCCCCGAAACTCTTTCAATCACAACTCCTGCAATAATGTATAATAAATTATCGTAATCATATTTTACACGGAAATCTGAAACTGGTTTTAAAAACTGAATATTAGAAATAATATCTTTTGGAGTGAAATTATGTCCATCAGGCCAAACCATCAAATCTCCAGCACCCAAACCTAATCCACTTCGATGCGTTAATAAATCACGAATTGTAAACTCTTTGGTTACATAATCGTTGTACATCTTGAATTCAGGAATGTGCGTAATCACTTTATCATCCCACTTTATATTTCCTTCATCAACCAAAATCGCCAAAGCAGCTGCTGTAAAAGCTTTCGAGTTAGAAGCAATGCCAAAATTTGTATTCGACTGAACTTTTTCTCCCGTTTTAAGAGATTTTACGCCATAACCTTTCGAATGCACAATTGTCCTGTCTTTGATAACCGCAACAGACATTCCAGGAACATCAAATGCTTTCATTGCATTTTCTGTGACTTTATCAATAGCTTGATTCGAAATATTTTGTCCAAAAGCTGTAAAAGAAGCTAATGTAATCGTTGATAAAAGTATATTTTTCATGTGTGAATTTGAATTTTCACGAAGTTAGAAATTTTTATTCATCAGCTTATAGCTTTTAATAAAATATCAAAAATAGAGGATGAATTAATTTTGAATGATTTAAAATTTTATAATAATCAAGTAGAAAGTAAATTACAATTAATTAAAAACATAAATTAGTTAAAAATAATTCAATGAAAATAGCTTTCTTTTCGTCTAAGCCTTATGACAAAACTTTTTTTGAGGCTGAAAATAAAAATTACGGTTTTGAACTTAATTTTTATGAAACACATTTAGGTCCGCATATCGTAAACGCGATTGAAGATGAGCATGCTGTTTGTGTGTTTGTGAATGATAAAGTGAACCGACAAGTTATTGAAATTTTAGCAAAAAAAGGCGTTAAAATTATTGCATTGAGATGTGCTGGTTTTAATAATGTCGATTTGGAAGCTGCGAAAGAATTTGGAATTAAAATTTGTCGTGTTCCTGCATATTCTCCCGAGGCTGTTGCTGAACATACAATGGCGATGTTGTTAACATTGAATCGAAAAACACATAAAGCTTATAATCGTGTTCGTGAACAAAATTTTGCATTGAACGGTTTACTTGGTTTTAATCTTTTTCAGAAGACGATTGGAATTGTTGGAACAGGAAAAATAGGAAAGGCTTTTATCAATATTGCGAAAGGTTTTGGATGTAAGATTATTGCTTATGATTTGTATCCAGATCAAGAATTGATGAATAATGGCGTGGAATATGTTGAGCTGGATAAGTTGTTTAAAACTTCAGATATTATTTCGTTGCATTGTCCGCTGACGCCAGAAAATCATTACATGATTAATCAAGAAACGATTGCGATGATGAAAGATGGCGTAACGATTATTAATACGAGTAGAGGTGGATTAATCAATACACATGAAGCGATTGAAGCTTTAAAAAATCATAAAATTGGTTATTTGGGAATTGATGTTTATGAACAAGAAGAAAAATTATTCTTCAAAGATTTATCAGCAGAAATTATTCAGGATGACATGATTCAGCGATTGATGAGTTTTCCAAATGTTTTGGTAACTGCGCATCAAGCTTTTTTTACACAAGAAGCGTTGGAACAAATTTCAGAAATTACGATGCGAAGTATTTCAGAAATTTTAGAAAAAGGTTCAACAGATGAGGTTGTGATGTTATAAATTATCTAAATGAGTGGATTTGAAACCATCATATTTTTTGAGACCAAATCCTAAAAAACGATCTAACGCAATATGAGCGGAAAAAATTAATCCAATCATTAAACACCATTCAATGTGTAAAAAATAACCAATGAGAATCAATGAAATTGTCGTAAAATAATTATGAATAAAATTATAAGATATTGCGCCAATCTTATTTCCAAAAAGATAACCCAACATAAAAATATCGGGAGCAAGAAAAAGAATTGCAAACAAAAACAAGGAATAATCAAGTTTATAATAGATGATTAGCGTTACAATTAAAATTGCTAATTGCTCTAATTTTAATAAATTTTTCATAATGTTGATGCTTAATTTATTAGTATAAATATTTTACCAATTGTTACAAAAAAAGCCGTTCATTAGAACGGCTTTTGGTATATAAAAAGAATTTTAATCATTCAATTTCAAAACAGCTAAGAATGCAGATTGGGGAACTTCTACACGTCCAATTTGACGCATTTTCTTCTTACCAGCTTTTTGTTTTTCTAATAACTTACGTTTACGAGAAATATCACCACCATAACATTTTGCAGTAACGTCTTTACGTAATGCTTTGATTGTTTCACGCGCAATAATTTTTGCACCAATCGCGGCTTGAATTGGAATATCAAACTGTTGACGAGGAATTAATTCGCGTAATTTTTCACACATTTTCTTTCCAATATTGTAGGCATTATCAACGTGAATTAAGGCAGATAAAGCATCTACAACTTCACCGTTAATCATGATGTCAACTTTTACCAATTTTGAAGCTTTCATTCCAGAAGGTGCATAATCAAACGATGCATATCCTTTTGAAATAGATTTTAATCGATCATAAAAATCGAATACAACTTCAGCCAAAGGCATATTGAAAATCATTTCTACTCTATGTTGAGTTAAATAATTTTGAGATTGTAATTCACCACGTTTCTCAATACATAAACTCATTACAGGACCTACGAATTCAGATTTTGTAATGATTGCTGCTCGAATATATGGTTCTTCAACGCGATTTAATCCTGATGGATCTGGTAATTCAGATGGATTATGAACCGGAATCATTTTTTCTGGATCTTTTTCCAAGTACGCTTCATACGAAACGTTAGGAACAGTTGTAATTACCGTCATGTTGAACTCACGTTCTAAACGCTCCTGAATAATTTCTAAGTGTAACATTCCTAAGAATCCACAACGGAAACCGAAACCTAAAGCAGCAGAAGATTCAGCTTCAAAAGTTAATGAAGCATCATTCAAACGTAACTTTTCGATAGAAGCACGCAAATCTTCGTAATCTTCTGTGTCAACCGGATAAATACCAGCGAAAACCATTGGTTTTACTTCCTCGAAACCATCAATAGCTTCGCTTGCAGGATTCTCAACTAATGTAATTGTATCTCCAACTTTTACCTCAGAAGCTTCTTTAATTCCAGAAATAATATAACCTACATCTCCAGTTTTAATGACTTTCTTCTCAACTTGATTCAGTTTTAATGTTCCAATTTCATCGGCACCATATTTTTTGTTAGTAGCCATAAATTTTACTTGATCTCCTTTTTTGATTTCTCCATTTACCACTTTGTAAAAAGCTTCAATTCCTCGGAAAGGATTATAAACAGAGTCAAAAATCAAGGCTTGTAACGGTGCATCTGGATCACCAACTGGTGCAGGAACTTTCTCGATAATTGTGTGTAACAATTCTAACACACCTTCACCTGTTTTTCCACTTACACGCAAAACATCTTCGGGATTACAACCAATCAAATCAACAATATCGTCTGTTACTTCTTCTGGATTTGCAGAAGGTAAATCGATTTTGTTCAAAACTGGAATGATTTCCAAATCATTTTCTAAAGCCAAATAAAGGTTAGAAATGGTTTGTGCTTGTATACTTTGTGCAGCATCTACAATTAACAAAGCTCCTTCACAAGCGGCAATCGAACGAGAAACCTCGTAAGAAAAATCCACGTGACCAGGAGTGTCAATTAAATTTAAAATATATTTTTCACCATCTTTTTCATATTCCATTTGGATGGCGTGCGATTTAATTGTGATTCCGCGTTCGCGTTCCAAATCCATATCGTCTAAAGTTTGATTTTGTAACTCACGATCAGAAATCGTGTTTGTTACTTGCAATAAACGATCGGCCAAGGTACTTTTACCATGGTCAATATGGGCGATAATACAGAAATTACGGATATTTTTCATATTCTATTTGTCGAATAGGCAAAAATAATCTTTTCCGTGCAGACTGCAAGTATTTTGAAAAATATTATGAATTATATTTTAAACCCGTAGTGCATTTAGGTAATATTAATTTTTAAGTTGTTAATATTTCTATTTTTGTTTCTGTTTATTGTTTGAATAATAGTGAAAGTTAGTATTTTTGATAGTGTCCTTGTTTTAAACCCTAAAAGCTTTTAGCATAATTATGTCTAATCATGAACTGATCGCATAATTGAGAGAATAACGTTTCTATCCTTTTTCTTTATTTACGTATTACAAAAGGATGATCTTTATAGTTTTTTTTATTTGACTGAAGCTGAACTTATAGCGCAAAATATTCAGCTAAAAATTAATGGATTGGATACATATGTAAAAGTTTTTCTGAACTGAAAATTAATTCTGGATGAGATTAATATGTTTCGAATGTGAGAATTTTCGATCAAAGATTTACTGAAAGATAAAAAAAATTCTCGAAATACAATTCAAATCGTCGCCTAATGAAGGAAAACGATTAGCAAATCTTCTTCCATATAAATTACCAGAAGGTGAGCGTGTTTTTACTCGAAAAGCGCAATATCAGTATGGTTGGGATTGGGGATCAGATTGACTACGGTTGCGATTTATAAACCAATTGAACTTATTTCTTGGAATAATTTAAAACTGAATGACTTGTCTTATGAAATTATCAAATTGGATAAAAATCAAGCGAAAGTAAAGTTTAAATTTATTATCCAATCGGAACAAAATACAGCTGTAGAAATTAATTTTAATCAGAAAATAATCACTCAAAAATTAACCAAAGGAATTAATCATTTTTCGATTGATGAAACGATTCACAATCCAAAATTATGGTGGCCAAATGGAATGGGCAAACAGTATTTATATGATTATCAATTCAAAATTAAACAAGGGAATGAACAAATATCTAAGTATTTAAAATTTGGTTTACGTACGATAGAATTGGTACAAGAAAAAGACGAAGTTGGCTCTAGGTTTTATTTTAAAGTGAATGGAATTCCAACTTATATGAAAGGTGCAAATTATATTCCGCAAGATAATTTTGTTTCACGAGTTTCAAAAAATGATTATGAAAAGTTGATAAATAGTTCGGTTGAAGCCAATATGAATATGATTCGTATTTGGGGTGGTGGAATTTATGAGGACGATTATTTTTATGAATTATGCGACGAAAAAGGTTTGTTGGTTTGGCAAGATTTTATGTACGCTTGTGCTTTTTATCTTGGCGATCAAGATTTTCTTAACAATGTAAAACAAGAAACAATTGATCAAGTGAATCGCCTAAAAAATCATACTTCTATTGCGCTTTGGTGTGGAAATAATGAAATTGATGAAGCGTGGAAAAATTGGGGATATCAGAAACAAATGGGCTGGTCGAAACAAGATTCGTTGAGTATTTGGAAAGATTATCAAACGACTTTTCATCATATTATTCCGAATGTTTTAGATTCGATTTTACCAAAATCAGAGAATCGCTATTGGCCGTCTTCACCTTCGATTGGTTGGGGAAGAAAAGAAAGTTTGACGCAAGGAGATTCGCATTATTGGGGCGTTTGGTGGGGAATGGAACCGTTTGAAACGTATGAAAAAAAAGTTCCACGTTTTGCTTCTGAATATGGTTTTCAAGGAATGCCAACGTTGAAAACGGTGAAATCAATGTTTTCTGAAAAAGATACATTGAGTAAAAATTCTGCAATAATTTTAGCGCATCAAAAACATCCAAAAGGTTGGGAAACAATCAACGAATATATGCAGCGAGATTATGTTGTTCCGACCGATTTTGTGCAGTACAACTACGTTTCTCAATTGTTACAAGCACGCGGAATTCAGTTGGCAATTGAAGCACATCGACGTGCAAAACCTTATAATATGGGAAGTTTGTATTGGCAATTGAATGACGTTTGGCCAGTAACTTCGTGGTCGTCTTTGGATAAATTAGGAAATTGGAAAGCGTTACATTATCAAGTGAAAAGAAGTTTCGAAAATGTGCTAATTTCAGTAGAAAAAGAAGAAAATGTGTACAAAATTTATATCGTAAATGACTTATTGAAAGATTTGAAAGGAAAAGTAAAATTTTCTGTGGTAGATTTTAATGGAAATAAACATTGGACTAATGATAAAGATGTAATTATTTTATCAAATTCTTCAACCAAGATAATGGAATTAACTGATGAAATTTTGAAAGGAACTTCTTCAACTAAATGAATGTTAAAAATCAATAATATTTTTCTCCCTATTTTTAGTGAAATTTCACAAAGGATTTGGAAATGTGAATTTTATTGACTTAAATTTGCACTGATAAAAATCATAACGTATAACAATTTAATAACGAAGAAATAAAATGTTCAAAGAAACGACATATCAGTTTTTAGCTATTGCAACAGATTTTGCAATGAGCATTCTTCGTGCTTATAAATCGTAAATAATTTACTTATTATATCAAAAGCCCGGAGGATTCTTCGGGCTTTTTCTTTTATTATTCCATTCTAGATTCAGAATAACTTCTAAAAACTTCCGAAGAAGAAATAGTTAGCGCTAATTATTTCAAAATAATTATTTGCAATCAAATAATCCATTTTATGGAAGATTCAATTTTCTTTTCTACTCAATTACGAACAAAAAGAGCGAGGAAAAGAAGTGTAAAAACAACGAAAGAAAAAAATGTAAGAGAGAAATATAAACGTCAAAAAGAAATTTTTAAAGAACAAAAAGAAATTCCGCTTGTTCTTTTAAAAGAGCCGTGTCAAAAAGGTTTTGAGCGATATATTGTATTGAGAGAAGATATTAAAAAAGAAAATGAGATTGAGTTTTTTACTCAAATTCTAAAGAAAATAAATACTTCTCAATATGCAGAAACGCGAAAGTTTGTAAAAAAACGAAAACGAAACGGAAAGCGAATTTATGTTCAGAGAATTCAAGAGTTGAAACAATTGCAACCTTACGAATATTCAGGTCCGTATTCAATTTTGAATGATGAAGAACGTCTATATTTTGTGTGTATTCAGGTGTATGATCCCAAGACAAAACGTTTCAAAGGAATTTATGAATTTCTACAACCGTGGCGTTTTCGATTGATTATAAAACCAAATATGATTACGTATTACAAACCGCTTGATATTGATTTGAAGCGCGAAGAAGCGCAAATCGATCATTTTTTTGACAAGTATAAAAATCAAGGAATCCTTTTAAAGAAAATAGTTGGAGGAGGGTATTCGTATGAACGAAAACCAAAATTTAAAAATCCTTTTACAAAAAGGAAATTTTTTAATAATAAAAATTTAGCGATTGAAATCGCTGAAATGCTGATGGAAAAAGAACATCAGTTATCTAAAAGATATTAATCATGGGAAATAAAATCTCTGGAAAGGACTTTATAAAAATAGGCTTTCCAAAATATAATTCGATCAATATTGCAATTGGGCAAATTCATCGATACAGAAAAAAAGAAAAGAAACAAACGATTATTAACGAAGCAAAAGAAGTTTTACTTGAGCCAGAAAAATACATCGGTCACGGAATTTGGGGAAAAGTTGCGGAAGGATTAATAAAACCAGTTGAGGTTAGATTACAAGAATTAAAAACAACGCGTTCACCTTTTTCGATTTTTGGAGAAAATGAAATTGACGAGCAAGCAAAATTTCAATTATATGATGCATTGAAATTGCCAATTTCGGTAAAAGGAGCTTTGATGCCAGATGCGCATTCGGGGTATGGATTGCCAATCGGAGGTGTCTTAGCGACGGATAATGCGGTGATTCCTTATGGAGTTGGTGTGGATATTGGTTGTAGAATGAGTCTTTCGGTTTACGATTTGCCAGCTAGTTTTTTGAAAGGAAAATCGCATCAATTGATTCAGATTTTGCAAGATCATACCAAATTCGGAATGTATGAAACGCATAAACTAAAAGCGGATCATGAAATTTTTGAACGTTCTATTTTTGATGAAATTCCAATCTTGAAAAGTTTAAAAACAAAAGCTTATCAACAATTAGGAACTTCTGGTGGAGGGAATCATTTTGTTGAATTTGGGATTGTGAAATTAGATGAGGTAAAACCTGAATGGAACTTGATTCCAGGAGAATATTTGGCTGTTTTATCGCATAGTGGTTCGCGTGGTTTGGGTGCAAATATTGCAAAACATTATACGTATTTGGCGACGAAACAATGTCCACTTCCGAAGCAAGTTCAGCATTTGGCTTGGTTAGATTTGGACACGTACGATGGCCAAGAATATTGGGCAGCGATGAATTTGGCTGGCGAATATGCCAAGGCTTGTCACGATGATATTCACCGAAGAATTGCGAAAGCTTTGGGAAAACGTATCGTTTTTAACATCGAAAATCATCACAATTTTGCGTGGAAAGAAATGGTTGAAGGAACGGAACGAATTGTTCATCGTAAAGGAGCGACGCCAGCTGGAAAAGGAATTTTAGGAATTATTCCAGGTTCGATGACCGCGAACGGTTACATTGTTGAAGGTTTGGGAAATGAATTGAGTATTAATTCGGCTTCGCATGGTGCGGGACGAAAAATGTCGCGTGCGAAATGTAAATCAACAATTACTAAAAGTTTTATGAATTCACAATTGAAAGATGCAGGAATTGAGCTGATTGGCGGAAGTGTAGATGAAGCACCTTTGGCATATAAAAACATAAAAACGGTGATGAATTTACAGACTGAATTAGTGAAAGTGTTGGGAACTTTTACACCGAAAATTGTACGAATGGATAAATAATGATGAGGAAAAAAATTATTCAACTTACATCGGGTAGAGGACCAGCGGAATGCAATTTTGTGGTGACTAATGTTTTTAAAAAGTTTTCGGAAGCGTGCACAAAATCTGAAATTAAGTTTGACATAATTGAAAGAGAAATGGATAAAGATTTTCATCAACTTTCATCTGTGATTATAGAACTTGAAGGAAATGATTTAAACACGTTTTTAAAAACTTGGCTTGGAGCAATTTTATGGATTGGTAAAAGTCCATACCGAAAATTTCATCAACGAAAAAATTGGTTTATTGGTTGTTTTGAATTAGAAATTCCGAAAGAAAATTCAATCAATCCGAATGAAATTATATACCAAACAATGCGAAGCTCTGGAAATGGTGGACAAAATGTAAACAAAGTAAATTCGGCTGTTCGTGCGATACATCAACCAAGTGGAATTTCGGCTGTTTCGATGGATTTACGTTCACAACATCAGAACAAAAAAACTGCAACAACTCGTTTGTTATTGAAATTACAAGGATTTGAAACCAATAAATTGAAGGACTTGGTTCAAAAAAAATGGAATAATCAAACGTCTATTGCAAGAGGGAATCCTGTGAAAATATTCAGAGGAGATAAATTTAGTGAATAAAAAAAAGCCGCTCAATGAGCGGCTTTTAGTTTATTTTTTCAAAATAGCTTGGATAATTCCTTCCAAATTTTCATTGAATTCGAGCAATTGAGCAAAAACTTTATCGTCTTTATTCAAGCCACCGTGTTTGTTATTTTTTACAAAGGTTGCTTTTATCGTTTCCCAACGTTCTTTTTCTTTAGCAGTTATCAAACCTGCAATTTCTTTTAATCGCAACAAATTCGATTCTGTATCTGTTGTCAATGTTTGCGATTCACTTTCGTAATGCGCTAAAATAGTTTCGTTAATTTCTTTTTCGTTCATCATTGGAACAATTTTCGAAACCAATTTTGACATATTTCTGTACGAACCTTGCATTTTGAAAGGCGGTTCCGTTCTGTAATCATCTTGCATTGCTGCGCTCGAAATATAATTTTGATTGACTTTTACGACAATATTTCTAATCTTAATCACATGTTTTAGAACTGCAATAAAATCATCAATTTCTTGTTTCAAATAATTGCCTTCCAAATCCGGAAGTTGTTCTTGATTTTCGGTTACAAAATTTGTTAACTTGTAAAAATCTGTCAAACTTTTTGAAGCAATTTTATCCAAATAAGGATTATCTCCTGTTGCATTTTCAATCAAACTTAAATTGAACAACGTTTCCGTATCACCAATTACATCACCCAAATTATAAACATCAGCACGATTAGCCAACATATCTGGAATCTGAAATTTAGAGCCGCTTTCCGTATATGGATTTCCTGCCATTACAATGCAAAAACGTTTTCCGCGTAAATCGTAGGTTTTACTTTCTCCTTCAAAAATTCCATCAATTTTTCGCTGTCCATCGGCTAATGAAATAAATTTCTGTAAAAATTCGGCACTCAAATGCTGAATATCGTCCAAGTACAACATTACATTATCTGCCATTTCAAACGAAAGATTTATCTTTTTTAATTCCTCTCTTTCTCCAGAAGTTTTGGCTTCTATTGGATCGATTGATGTAATATTATGTCCAATTGTTGGTCCATTTACTTTCACAAAATGTAGGCCCATTGTTTTTGCTAAATACTCCATCAACGTCGTTTTTCCATAACCAGGAGGCGAAATTAACAACAACATTCCCATTCGTGCAGTACGCTTGTTATCGCCTGCAGTTCCCAATTGTTTGGCTAAATTATTTCCGATTAAAGGAAAATAAACTTCGTTGATTAATTTATTTCGAACAAATGATGTTAAAACTTTTGGTTCAAATTCTGCGATTTTTAAATCCTTTTCATAAGCTTTCGAAATTTCTTCTTTTAACTTTTGGAATGATTTAAAATTTGGAACATCAACAGTTGAAAAATGCTCTAATTTAGAAATGATTTCATGATAATTTTGTGTATAAATACCATCAATTATTACGGTATGATTTCCTTTTAAATCTTCAATTATAATAGATGAATTTCCATTTATTAACTGAAATTTATCTTTAGAAAACAATAACATCGTTGCTACTTCATTTACAACATTTCTGTAAGTTGAAAAATTTTCATTTTCATCGATAAAAGAATGAATCCAGTTTTCGATCAAGTAAAATTTTTCGGTTGAAGAAAATTGTTCATCTGCAATCAACGCATTAAAATCATCTGAATTTTTATTTTTCTCTAAGTAATTAATGAATTCTTTTCGAAAATTTTCAGCTTCATTACTCATCGAAAAAGCTTGATATTTTGTGAAAGTTCTAAACAAATAATTGGCAACTTTTTCTGAAGTTGTTATTGTTTTATCCCATTCAGTTTCCCAATTTTCAAAAAGCGATTTGATTTCATTTAGAATATTTTCAAATCGAGTTGAATTCGGAAAATTTTTCAAAATTAATTGAGCCGAATTAATCATTGCATTCAACTTATCTTGCAAATTCTTTTCTAAAGAATGGCAAAAAATTTGAGCAGTTGTACGAGTTGGCGCATCAAATTGCAACACATCTAATTTCGAATTTATGTTGACCAATTCAGTAAAAATTCGAAACGCATCAAAATTGTGAACGCCTTTTATATAACCTTCCGAATAATTTTGTTCAATGATTTGATTGATAAATTTTTCAGCATCAAAATCGTTTTCATTTCTTGCTAAAAAAGCTTGATAAGCTAAATATTCAGCACGATAAACCAATTGATTTTCCGAAACAAATTCTTGGTTCCAAATATCTTGGTAACGATAAATCTCATCGTTTTTAACTTTTTGATAGAAACTTGTACCTGTTAAATGATAAAATAATTCGTTGTTACGATTCAACAATGTCAGCGCTAATTGCTGCGTATTGACCGTAAATTTATTTTGACCAAGCGCAATAATATTTTGCCCATCAACAAAAAGTTCAGTTTTATCTCGTAAAACACGAAGCGTATCTTCTTGCGATTTTTTTAATAGATTTTCAAGGTTTTCGGCTTTCGAAACATCTTTTAAATCCTTCAATTCTTGAATGATTTGACGCATTTTGTCAATCATTAAATCCGAAGAATAAAACGCTAAAATTTCTTCTTTCTCAGAAAAAGTTTTGGCTTTATTTTCGATATTTTTCAAGACGCGCAAGCCAATTTGTTCTAATGAATTGGTGCGTTTGTTGGTTTGTTCAACTAATTGTTCACGTTTCGAATTGAATGCCTTGATAATTTCGTCGCGCTTATCTGCAATTTTCAAGGCGAAATCATCAAAATCAGAAAATTTACTTTCTAATTCTTCAAGTTGAACAATTATTTTTGTATTGTATTCTTCCGTTTTTTCGGCAGTTGTTGATAATTCTAAAAAGTTAACCACACTTTGTTCTAACAACGTGATTTGAGCAGAAAATTCTGCAACAGCTTCTTTGCTTTTTAACGCAGAAGTTTGACGTGTTAATTGGGCACGAACTTCGTTAAGCGAAGCAAAAATAACCGAGATTTTCTCAATGATTTTTGTTGTTTGTGTTGCGTCTTCAATTTTTAAACTGTTCAGAATATCAATCAATAATTCTAATTCTGAGGCAATTTTAAGACAGGCTTCTTCGATAACTTTCGCATCAATGACTTTTTCGATAGAAGCTACTAAGTTTTTCTGTTCAGCAACTTTTTCTTCGTATGGAATTAGTGCTTCATCCAATAAAAGAAACTCAATTGTTTTGGTTGATAAATTTTCGTTTACCTCTTGCAATCGGTTTTCTAATTCTTGAACACGCTCTAAATTGATGTAGCGAATTGAACGTAAATCAATAACTTTTCCTTGAATTTTACGAGCCTCAGCTAAATGTTCAACCAATAAATCCAATTGATTGTACGTTGTGCTATTTACTTTGAAAACGATTTCTTCAATCGATTCTTCCGTTTTTTCTAAGGTTTCTTGCGCAAATTTTTTCTGAATTTGAACTTTAGCAAATTCATCAATCGCTGTATTGGCAACTGTTTTTATTTCTAATAAAGGAACAGCAAGCTCAAAAGTCTCTTGATCATTAATCCAAAAATAGCCATCTACAATATTATTCGCTTTTTTTACAATGTCCTCGTATAAACCTTCGTACGAATCTTCTTTGTTGATTAATTGAATAACCTCCTGAGATTCAGCCATTGCTTTCACAATGTCTTTGTTCCCAATTTTATATAATGGATGATTTGTTTTCTCTGTATTTTCAATCAAACGTTCAACATAAGGTGTTTGCCAAATTTGAACTTGATGATGTCTTGTCGCTTCTTCTTCGGTGCGGAAATAAATTAAACTTCCATCTTTAAAAATCGTAAAACCATTACAAACTATAGGTGTTTCCACAGTTTGTTGAATGATATTGTACGATAAAAGAATGTATGTATTGGTTTCATCTTGATTGAAAATGTACATAAAATCTTCTCCGTTCGGAGAATTTACACGACGGAAAAATTGAAAATGCTCTAAATTATTATTATCGAAAAGATGATACGTTCCGTTTTGTAAATAATAACCATTCGAAAAAATTAAACCTTGATTATCGGGTAACAGAACTGCTGCATCTAAAAGTGCAGGAATGTTGATAACTTCTTTGGTGCGAACATTGTAAATATAGGCTCTGAAATCTTCTTGAAACGGTTTTATTTTAACCGCAATTAGATTTCCTAAATCGGCATAATAATATTCGGCATCGTCTAATTGTTGATCTAAATGTGTCACTTTTTCAGTGAAAATTCCTTTTCCTGAATCCGTATTATCTTCAATTTTAAAAGTAATATCACCACCAATTGCTTCGATAAAAATCTTATCTAAAATAGAAATATGTGGAAACTTTCCTAATCGACGATCATCGATAGAAGTTTTTTGCCATTCAAAATCAAATTGATCTGCTTTTTTTACTTCGTGAATGCTGCGATCATCTTGATAAATTAATTTTCCGTCTTTGATTAACCATTTAAACGCTTTCAAATCTTGTGCGCTTTTACTGGTTTGGAAAACCATGTATAGATAATTATCTGTTCTACGAAATTTAGAAAAGATAGAATCGCGGTAATATTTATATAAATTCTGAAAATCTGTAAAGAAATTCTGATCGTTTATTAAGTCGAGAGGTTGAGGAATAAATTGATTTTCTTGAAACAGATAAATACTAAAAACATCGCTCAACTGAATGTCTGTGCGTAAACCGAAATGCACGTTGTAACCAAAAATACACAATTTATCGAACGCGATAATTCCACGTGCGACGCATGTATTTTCTGTCGTAATTCTTTGGTTTGCGCTTAATGCAAAATTGGTAGAATTGAAGACTTCTTTTCGAGCATCATTCAATTTCGTTAATCTTTCCGAAAGAAAATCTTTTTGTGTAAGAAGTCTTTTTCGGATGATTTCGTACGCGCCTGCATCAAGCGTTTCGGTAACGTTAATATTTTTTTCTTCTTGCATTAAATTAAAATCTAGAAGGTGATTAAACTGTAATTAAGAGCGATTGAAACGAATAGATTCAATCACTCTATTATTGTTTAATGGATTAACCTATTTTTTTATTTGAAACACCTAACTGATTCGCAATTCCGAAAAGAGAATTTATAAATCCTGTGTCTTCGCTGTTTCCAGAAGCAGAAGCAGCTTGCTGTAATTTAATTAATGCCGCAGTAATTGTTAAGTTTTTGATGTCGTTTGATGAAATGCCATATTTATCGGCAAGACTTCTCACTTTTCCAGCTAAATCGCTTCCGCCATCTTCGTCAATCAATGCATTTTTGATATCTGTTGCATGTTTCGAATTGTCGATTAAATGATCGAAACCTTTTGCATTCGAAACTTGTTTCACAATATTTTCGAAGAACATTGTTTCTCCACCAACAATGTCAATTTTCGCAGATTTCAATGCATTTGATAACACCTCAGCTTGGGCTCCAGCAATATCTTTTTGAATGTTGATATGAGCCAATTCGATATCTTTTTCTTTTTGTAATTGAAGTTTGAACTCTTCGTGCTCTTTTCCAACACCGTCCAGTTTCTTCATAGCTTCTGCTTTTTCTTCAATTCCTTTTGCTTCTGCTAATGCTTTTTCACGAACAACTTCTGCTTGTGCTAAGCCTTCTTTACGTAACGCTTCTGCTTTTTTCTCGATAACAGATGCTTCTACAGTTCCTTGTTTTTCTTCTGCTTCTGCTTTTGCAACCATTACTTCTGCTTCAGATAGACCAATTGCAGCTTCTTCTTTTGCTTGTGCTTCAGCAATTATTTTACGAGCTTCAGCTTCTTTTGCAGAAGCTTCTTTTTTAGCTTCCGCATCAATTAATAACTCTTGCGCTTTGCGTTCTGCAACTTGTTTTTGTGCATCTGCTTCGATAACTTGACGAGCAGCTTCTTGCTCTGCCGCAATTTTTGCCGCTTCCGCAGCTTTTACAGTTTCGATTAAACGCTCTTCCGCTTCTTGCGATGCAGCAATAATTCCGGCTTGTTTCTGACGCTCAACTTCACGGTAAACTTCAACATCTTTCACACCTTGTTGCTCTTCAATCACGCCTTTTTCTAAAAGAACGCGTTCTTTGATAACGCCTTGAATATTTTTCTTCTCAACTTCGATAGACCTTTCTTTATCAATCTGAGCTAAAGTCACAATTCGCTCACGTTCTGTTTGCTCTAATGCACGATCTTTTTCAACGCGTTCCGTTTCGATTGCATCAGTACGAACTTTATTTTTTTCTGCGATAATAATTTGACGCAATTTATTTTCTTCTTGTACCGCCAATTGCTCTTCTGTTGTAATACGAACAGATTCAGCTTTTAGACGTTCTTCTTCGCGAACTTTTGCAATTTCTGCCTCTTCGCGCGCTTTTATATTTTCGATTTCTCTGCGTTGACGCTCTTCTTTTTCGGCTAATTGTCGCTCTAATTCTAAGATTGCTTCGCGCGCTTCAACGTTTTGTTTTTTGATTACTTTTTCTTCTTCACGACGAATTAAGTTGGCGTTCATATTTTGTTGAGCCGTTAATTCCGTGATTTTTTTAATACCTTCCGAATCTAAAATATTATCAGGGCTCAAGAATTGTAATTCAGTTTGTTCTAAATAATCAATCGCACAGTCATCTAAAATATATCCATTCAAGTCTGTTCCGATGATATTTAAAATTTCATCTCTAAATTCGCGACGAGCTTCGTATAATTCGATAAAATCGAATTTTTTTCCAACTGTTTTTAAAGCTTCTGAGAATTTTGCTTCGAAAATACTTTTTAATGTTTCTGGTTCTGATGCTCGTTCTGTTCCTAAGTTTTGTGCAACATTGATTACATCATTCACCGATTTATTAACGCGAACAAAAAATGCAACTTTGATATCTGCACGAATGTTGTCTTTACAAATTAAACCATCGTGTTGTTGACGAGTAATATCAATTTTCTTAATCGAAATGTCCATAATTTCCATTTTGTGGAAAACAGGAATTACATACATTCCTTTGTTGAAAGCTACTTGCGATCCACCAACACCAGTACGAACGATGGCTTTTCCTTGCGGAACTTTTTTATAGAAAACGCTTAAAACGACGATGAAAGCAATAAAGATGAAAACGATAACACCAACTGCTAAAAGAATAAAATTTGTCATGAGATTTTTATTATATTTTGATTGATTTAGTGAATAATTAAGATTAAAATTTCTTCGATAAGAAACGAAGTAAGTTGAAATATTAGTGTCATAATAGTGTTAAATGTTGTTTAAGGTTATATGTTTGATGACGAAATAATAATGATTTGAAGGCGATTCGTCGGTGATAATAATGGTATCTCCAAAATTAATTTCTTCGCCATTTTGACTTTTGATGTTAAGCGTAATAATATCTTTCTCGATTTGAAATTCCGCAGAGCCTATTTTATCTCCTGTGATTTTAGATTTTGATTTTCCGACTCTTCCGATAAAATCAGTTTCTTCTTCTCCATGATAACCTAATTCTGAATACATTTTAACTAATGGTTTAGTGATCCAATGCATCATAAAATAAGCGATGATGAAAACCGGAATTAAGATTAAAACTGAATACAATCCTAATTTGCTTAATCCAAAAACAATCGAAGAAATAATGGTAATCACCCAACTGATAAATTTGAACAAAGTAATAATCACCATTAACGGAACTTTACCAACATTGATGAATTCTAAACATTTTGCCCAAAAACCTGGTTCGTGATGCACGTCTGCATCAGCATCGTGATCAGCGTCAATTTCGTGGTGGGCATCAACATCATTGATGTCTCCGATATGAAAATCAGAATCTGTTCCAAGATCAATTCCGTCACCAGCTAACAGTTGAAATACCCAATAGACAAGAGAAAATCCCATCAAAATGGTCATAATTCCGTTGGCCAATGGATTAAAAAGAAGGTCTAAAATTTCGGTCATTTAGTGTTAATTTTTAATGTTAAATAGCTCTTCTGAATGTATAATAAATAATTTTCGTTGTGCTGTTGATGGAAAGCGGAGTGGAAGTGATTAATTCCCAGCCTTCATTTCCATATTTATTTAGTAAATCATCCAAAAATGTTTTATCTATTTTGATAGAAAATAAGCCAGCGTTAGGCATTATTTCTATTGTTTTGTATTCATATTTAGATGCCATAGTTTTGATTTTTTAAAAGAGATTAATTTACTAAAAATTTTATAGAAATAATTCACTATAAAAAGTGATTTATTCTTGATTTTTCGACTGAATTTTTAGCTTTAAAGCTTCTAATTCATTTTGAATCAAATCACCTTTCAAGGTTTCGTTAATTTCGTCATCAGCGGTTTTCGAATTGTCCGCTAAACTTCCGTAAGCTTGTGCAAGTGCTTCGTCTTCTTCTACTTTGGCTTTCATGCGTTCTAACATGCTAATTGTGCTATTCGCATCAATTTTTGCCATTTGTTTGTTTACTTGTTTTGTGGCATCAGCAACTTTTACACGAGCTTTTAATGTTGTTAATTCATTTTCC
>NZ_DKSQ01000110.1:1938-13611 GCF_002472765.1 Empedobacter sp. UBA7252 | reverse complement strand
CTCATTTTCCCATTTATTAATGTTGAATTTAAGAACCTCAACGTTTTTGTGCACTTCATTTGCAGATTTTTCATGAATAATCACTTGATTTTCTAATTCAGTAATTTCTTCTAACAATTGATTTTTTAAGCTCAAAGCTTCTTTCGCTAAATTTTCGGCTTGTTCAATTGTAATTTCATTTCGCTCAGCTTTTTCTAACAAAAGAATTGCTTTTCGTTCATAATCTGCAGCTTCTTCTTTCTTTTTGTCGACGCTATTTTGCGAACGAATTGCCATTGCTTTTACCTTTGCGTAAGCCTCTAATGATTGATTAAGATCGTCGCGCATTTCGCGAATTCCTTGTTCTGTCATTTTGATTGGGTCTTCCATTTTTTCGACAACCGAATGTATTTCCGCTTGTCCAATTCTAAAAATACGTTTGAAAATATTCATAGTGATATTGTTTTATTGTTTAGAAAATTCGATTAATTGAGCAGAATATTCGCTCATCAATAAGCTCAAAGAATTTAACGTTGCTTCAAATTCGTTTTGATCAAGATTCGCAATTTGAAGTGTGTAACGATAAATAACTTTTTTTCCGTCTTCTGTTATTGCAAAAGCACCATGAATGATATCGCGATTTTTCATCAACAACGCTTTTAGCATTTCCAGATTATCATTTGTAATTGTAAATAAATACAACTCGAAAATGATAACAGGTGGTGCAATTCCTACAATCAGATTTTGAACACCATCCAATAAATTTTCAATCATAAAAACACCCTCTTTTTCGTCTTTGTAAGTGATGGTGTAATTGA
Organism: Empedobacter sp. UBA7252; assembly: GCF_002472765.1. Classification (NCBI taxonomy): domain Bacteria; kingdom Pseudomonadati; phylum Bacteroidota; class Flavobacteriia; order Flavobacteriales; family Weeksellaceae; genus Empedobacter; species Empedobacter sp. UBA7252. Next base: position 12,814 of record NZ_DKSQ01000110.1, on the reverse strand, counting down.
TGTTTTGAATAAAATTTTCAATCTTCGAAAAATAATTCATTTTGTTGTTATTAGTGTTTTTTGTAATTTGTTTCCATAAAATTAAACAATTTGCTAAAATAATTAGCAAATAAAAGTGTTAAAATTTTAAATAATGACAAAAATAGGTGAAAATATAAAGAAATTAAGACAAGTTAAGAACTTAACTCAACAGGCTTTTGCTGATTTGTTCGAAGTTAGTAGAGGGAATATTTCATCTTATGAAGAAAAACGTGCAGAGCCACGAATTGAAACAATTTCTCAAATTGCTAAATATTTTAGCATTCCAATAAGTCATTTGATCGAAAAAAACTTAACAGTTAACGAAATATTACACTTTGATAACTATTTTGAGGAAGCTGATATGTTACGAAATGTTAAAAATTTGAGCGCGATTCCTTTTTTATCACGAGAAATAATTCAGTTAAAAAAAGAATTATTTTCTAATATAGAAAATTATCCGTCGATTTACTTTCCAATCTATAATTCGCATCAGTTTATTGCGTTAGAATATTCTTCGGGTATCGCTTCACCTATCGATTTTACAGAAGAAGAATCGTCTATTTTATTTTTTGAACATTTGGAAGTGGAAAATTTACATTTGGTAAATGATAAGTTTGGTTTGTATTTGAATGATGATGAAATTTTTGTTGGGAAGTTTACTCAACACGAAAATCAATTGATTTTGGAATTAAATCAATGGAAACAAATTATTTTTGATGTTGAAAATATTCAGCACTTTTATCAGTTTTATGCTGTTTATAAGAAGGTTTAGAAATAATTTTTATAAGTAAGATTGTTTTCTAAATATTAGATGTTTCTACATCGTTTGACTCGCTCAACATGACAAGAAAATCCAATCTAGGCTGATAATTAATGTCATGTCGAGGAATCGAGACATCTCTTCTAAAAACTTATAATTTACTACTCAAGACTTTTAAACTTTAATATAAATCTTCTTTTTATCTAATAAATAAGCTAACCACCAAAAGAAAGCTAAGAAAATTAGCGAATAAACAAATGAACCAATTTCTGGAATTCCAGGAATTTTAGCGCAAACATTTTCGTAGAACCAACCCAATGGTGAAATGAATTTGATTTCTCTTTTGTCGTTTAAACCAGCTTCAATTCTGATTAAACCTAATAATCGAGGTAATAATCCGCTCAAAACAAAGATGAATAAAGGATTTTTTCCAAAAACATCAAAGAATTTCATGAAACCATTTTTGATGCCTAAAATTTCGATGAACCAAATCATTGATCCAATTGTCAAAATTGCTAAACCAGTTGTGTTGAAAACATAAGAACTGCTCCAAATCTTTTTATTGTACGGAAAATCCCATTGCCAAACGTAACCAATTGTCAACGCAATTGTTCCTAAAACAAATAAGCCAGCTAACATTTTATATTGCGGATTGTCAGTTTTTGGTAAAGGACGATTCAACCAATTGATATTTCCTTGTTTCTGAATATAATCACCAACCAAATACCCAAATAAAACCTGTGGAATAGTAGAAATTGTACTGAAAATTCCTTCGGGATCAAACGGTACTCCTTCTCCTTTGTAAATATGCGCTAAACCAAGCAATTGATTATCAATTTTAGTTCCGATAAAACCTTCTAATGAATAAGGGGTAGAAGTTCCAAGTCCGAAAGTTAAAACCCAATAAAGTAGAAGAATCGCACAACTTATCAATAAAACTTGTTTTTGTTTAAAATAAAAAGCAATCACCGAAGCGAAAAAATAAGCAATTGCAATTCGTTGTAAAACGCCCATTATTCGGATTCCGCTTTCTTCTGAATCTTTCCATGCTTTGAAAATAAGTTCATTATTATCCCACTTGAAAAATGGCCACCAATTGATGAATAATCCAATTCCGAAAATTAGAATTGTTCGTTTTATTACTTTTTGCCAGAAAATTTGTTGAGGTTGTTGTTGTAATTTTGGAATCATAAAAGCCATTGCATTTCCTAAGGCAAACAAAAAGAAAGGAAAAACCAAATCTGTTGGTGTGCATCCGTGCCATTCTGCATGCTCCAAAGGATCGAACATAGCCGACCAAGTTCCTGGATTATTTACCAAAATCATCAACGCAACAGTTGCGCCACGAAAAACGTCTAATGAATAATAACGAGCTGCTTTCATCTCTTTTGTGTTAATGTTTTAAAGATATAGATTTTTTAAATTTTTTGGAAAAATGCTTTTCAAAAAGATACTAGATTATTCCTTACCTTTAATTGTCAATAACAAACAATAAATAAAATGAGAACGGAGTCTGATTTATTAGGAGAATTACAAATTCCTGAAACGGCTTATTATGGTGTGCAAACGCAACGTGCCATTAATAATTTCAAAATTTCCAATAACTATTTGTCACATTATCCCGAATTTGTAAAAGCGCTTGGTGTTGTGAAATTAGGAGCAGCGCAAGCCAATCACGAATTAGGAATTTTATCGAAAGAATTATTTGATGCGATTTCTTTTGCTTCGAATGAGTTAATAGCTGGTAAATATACAGAGCAATTTCCAATCGATATGATACAAGGTGGTGCGGGAACTTCTACAAATATGAATGCAAATGAAGTAATTGCAAATATTGCTTTGGAGTATTTAGGAAAACAAAAAGGAGAGTATCAATTTTGTTCGCCAAATGATCATGTAAACCTTTCGCAATCTACGAATGATGCCTATCCATCTGCTTTGAAATTAGCATTATTTAATATGAATAAACCTTTGGTTGAGGCATTAACTTCGTTGTATGAGGCACTTGATAAAAAAGGGAAACAATTTGGTAATGTTATAAAAATGGGACGTACGCAATTGCAAGATGCAGTTCCAATGACGCTTGGGCAAGAGTTTGAAGGTTTTTCGAATACATTACATAAAGAAGTTGATAATTTAAACCGAATTGCTGCCGAATTATTAGTAATTAATATGGGTGCAACTGCAATTGGAACTGGATTGAATGCTGTTCCAGGTTATGCACAATTGTGTACAACTAAAATAGCTGAAATCATGAATGAAGATGTTTCGTTGGCTGATAATTTAGTTGAAGCAACTTCGGATACAAGCTCGTTTGTGGATTATTCATCAGCTTTGAAACGTCTTTGTGTGAAGTTGTCGAAAATTTGTAATGATTTACGTTTGTTAACATCTGGTCCGAGAACAGGTTTGTTCGAGATTAATTTACCTCCAAAACAACCAGGATCTTCGATTATGCCAGGGAAAGTAAATCCAGTAATTCCAGAAGTAGTGAATCAAGTTTGTTTTAAAGTGATTGGAAATGATTTATCAATAACAATGGCTGCCGAAGCTGGTCAATTACAATTAAATGTAATGGAGCCAATAATTGGTTTTTCGATTATGGAATCGATTCAATATTTAACAAATGCGATGAATACGCTACGTGTTGAATGTGTGGATGGAATTACAGCAAACGCAGAACATTTGAAAAATGAAGTACAAAATAGTATTGGAATTGTTACAGCTTTAAATCCTTACATTGGTTACAAAGCAAGTACAAAAATTGCGAAAGAAGCTTTAGAAACAGGAGGAGGTGTATATCAATTGGTCTTAGATCACGGTTTATTGTCGAAAGAACGTTTGGACGAAATCCTTGATCCTAAAAATATGCTTGGTCCACATATCTAGAAGTTGTGAGTTAGTAGTTATGAGTGATAAGTTTTGAAAAAATAAATTAATAATGAAACCTTCGAATCTTCTAAAAATAGAAACATTAAACGATGAATGGCTAGATAAGGATGTGATTATTTTACATGCTTGTTTTCAGATTTTATGCGATTGTATTGAAAAAGAAAATTTATTTACAAGTCATGTTGATTGGATGTATGATGATGAACATAAAAATGCAAAAATTGAAATTGAAAACTTATATAATTGGTGGAATAAACGTAAGCTCGATAATGATAATTTAGAAAATAATCAATATGAAGAAGATAATCAAATGTTGAAAAAATTAATAGAGTTTAGACAATATCTTTGGACTTGATTTAATTAAAAAATTATGAGTAATGAGTTCAGAGAAAACTTAGAACTTGTTACTCATAACTTAAAACTTATTTTAATATCCGTGTAAATTCACATTATCAGTTGGAAGTAAATCAACTTTTTTACCCATTTTTTTCTGAATGATTTTGAAATGATGCAAATCTTCTTCTGTAATCAAACTAATGGCTTTTCCGTTTGCATTTGCACGACCTGTACGCCCGATTCTGTGCACATAATCTAAAGGCGAACGAGGTAATTCGTAATTAATAACAGTTGGTAAACCTTCGATATGAATTCCGCGTCCAATCAAATCTGTTGCAACCAAAACTTTAATATCACCTAGTTTAAAATCTTCCAAATTATCCATTCTAGCGCCTTGGGATTTCTTACTGTGAATCGCCATTGCAGAGATTTTATTCTTTTTTAATTTTTCTACTAAATTATCTGCAGTTCGTGTCGAAGAAACAAAAACCAAAACTTGTTCTAAGTTTTCAGATTTGATTAAATAACGTAAAAAAGGACCTTTTGTTTCGGCATCAACTTTATAAGCAACTTGTTCGATTTGTTCCAAATCAATTTCTTGTTTTTTGATTTCAACAACAATTGGATCAATACTTAATGTAGATTTTATTTCATCAATTTTATCATTCAAAGTTGCAGAAAATAGAATTGATTGTTTCTTTTTCGGAACACTTTTCAAAATTCGGTTCATCTCATCTCCAAATCCTAATTGGAACATTTTGTCTGCTTCGTCAATCACCAAATATTGCAATTGATCCAATGATAACGCATTATGATCCATCAAATCCAATAAACGACCAGGAGTTGCAATCAAAACTTCAGTTCCATATAAATTCTTCATTTGTGGATTAATTGAAGTTCCACCATAAACAGCTTGTGTTTGTACTTCGCGACGTAAAGCAGTTTGTAATCCTGCAAAAGTTTGTTCAATCTGAACTGCTAATTCACGTGTTGGAACTAAAATTAACGCTTTTATATTACGAGATTTTTCGTACGATTGATGCTGAATTTTTTGTAGCAAAGGCGCAACAAAACACAAGGTTTTTCCAGAACCAGTTTTTGCAATTCCCATCACATCTTTTCCTTTTAAAATAGATGGAATTGTTTCGGTCTGAATTTCAAAAGGTTTTAAAAATCCAAGTTTTGTAATTGCTTTTGATAAATATGGTGATAATCCTAAATTTTCGAATGACATAAATTGATATAAGACTGCAAAGGTAGAGATTAAATTTGAATGATATTTTAGGAATAATTACTCGTTTAATTATTTTTAATCGTGATGAAAATGAAAGTTTTAAAATCGTTTCTGAAATATTTCTAAAAATCTTTTTAGAAACAGTCAAATTATCGAAACAACGATTGAAAACAGAAATAATTTCTGTTTAAAACTTTATTAAAAGCTTTTTGCTTAATAAAACTATCGTTAACTTTGATTCTTATGAAAAAAGATCAGTCTAAGATAATTCGTGAGCAAGCGCCAAGATCTGCTACTCGCGAGCATTCGGTTCCATTATATTTAACATCAAGTTTTATTTTTGATAGCGCAGAGCAAGGACGTGCAATTTTTGCAGAAGAAGAGCAAGGTATGGTTTATTCACGTTATGCAAATCCAAATACAACAGAGTTTATTAATCGCGTTTGTGCTTTGGAAAAAGCAGATGCAGGTTTAGCTTTTGCTTCGGGAATGGCTGCTGTTTTTGCATCTTTTGCTTCGTATATAAAAAGTGGAGATCATATTGTATCGAGTCGTGCAATTTTTGGTTCTACACATCAATTAATTACGCAATTATTTCCGCGTTGGGGCGTAACTTATACATATGTAGAAACGCCAAATATCGAGGATTGGGAAAAAGCAATTCAATCAAATACAAAAATTGTTTTCTTAGAATCGCCTTCAAATCCTGGATTAGAATTATTTGATTTAGAATCTTTGGCAAAATTGAAAGAAAAACATCCGAATGTTATTTTTGCAATTGACAATTGTTTCGCAACACCATATTTACAACAACCTTTGCAATTTGGATTTGATTTATCTATTCATTCTGCAACAAAATATATGGACGGACAAGGTCGAGTTTTGGGTGGAGTAGTTGTAGGGGAAGAAGAATTAATCAACGAAATGATGTTTTTTATTCGTCATACAGGTCCAGCGATGTCAGCTTTTAATGCATGGACAATTTCTAAAAGTTTAGAAACGTTGCCACTTCGTATGGATCGTCATTGCGAAAATGCGTTGGCGTTGGCAGAAGCTTTGGAAAATCATGCTGAAATTGCAGATGTAAAATATCCATTTTTACCATCGCATCCGCAATATGAGTTGGCGAAAAAACAAATGAAAAGCGGGGGTGGAATCGTAACATTTGAAGTGAAAGGAGGAAAAGAACGTGCTTTCAGATTTATTGATGCATTAGAAATGATTTTATATACGTCTAATTTAGGGGATTCGAGATCGATTGCAACGCATCCAGCAACTACAACTCACGCAAAATTATCAGATGCAGAACGTGCAGATTTGGGAATTAGGCCAGGCTCTATTCGTTTATCAGTCGGTTTGGAGGATAAAGTGGATATTATCGAAGATATTTTGCAAGCGTTAGAAAAAACTAAGGTTTAATTAATTTATTGATTAGTTGTTGATTAAATATAAATTTTAATAATTTATTCATTTCAGCACGGACTTTGCTTATTCTAAACGAAAGTTTAGAATATGAAGAAGTTTTTAATTTTTGGTTTTGCGTTGTTTACAATGTCAAGTTATGCGCAAAATAGACCAAATGATGGAAATAATAGAAATGTCGATATTTTAATTGAAAGATCTGATTATTACGGAATATCAAGTAGTCAAAAAAATAAAATAATTGCTTTAAAAAAACAAGCAAGTAAAGATTTCGAAAGAGTTGGAAGAGATCGTAATTTATCTGGTTACGAAAAAGGTAGAAGAAAAAGAGAGATTTCTTACAATTTACAACGTGATATTGATAAAATCTTAAATGATAATCAACGTTATAAATGGTCAAATTCTCATCGTGACGATTATTACAAAGATCGAATTGATGATCGGTTAGAGCGTTTAGAAGACGAATACGAAAGAGATATCAAGGGAATAGAACGTAATTATTCTTACGATAAAAATTTGATGAAACGTAAAAAAGAAATCAGAAAAGCAGAATATAAACGCGCGAAAGAGCGTTTGAAAAATGTGAAAGATTATTATTAAAATAAAAGGATCCAATAATTTATGGATCCTTTTATGTTTTATATTAATTTGATAAAATTTTCTACTTGTTCCTCTGGTGTTGTCCAAGAAGTGACTAATCTAATTGCAGAATTTTCTTCATCAATTTTTTGCCAAATATAAAACTCAAAATCTTGTTGTAGTTTTTCGATAATTGAATTTGGTAAAATAGGGAAAATTTGATTGGAAGATGGTTCTGTCAAAAAGTTGTGACCTTTTGCTGAAATAGCATTTGCTAATTTTTCTCCCATTTGATTGGCGTGTTTTCCCATCTCGAAAAATAAATCATCTCGAAACATTTCCGAAAATTGAATTCCTATCAAACGTCCTTTCGCTAACATTCCGCCTTTTTGCTTAATATGATAACGAAAATCTTCGTCCAATTTTAAATTATTTATCACAATTGCTTCACCTAAAAGTGCACCATTTTTAGTTCCACCAATGTAAAAAACATCTGCAAAATTTGCCATATCTTCTAAGTTTAAATCACATTTAGAAGAAGTTAAAGCAGAAGCTAAACGTGCGCCATCAACAAAAAGGTATAAATTATTTTCTTGGCAAAAATGATAAAGCTTTTGCAATTCCTTTTTTGAATAAACACTTCCAACTTCCGTAGAATTAGAAATATAAACCAATTTTGGCTTTACCATATGCTCGTCCGTATGTGTGGCAAGAATAATCGAAATTTGCTCAGGAGTTATTTTTCCATTATCCGTCGCAATGGTATTTATTTTATGTCCTGTTGCTTCTATCGCGCCCGTTTCGTGAACGGCAATATGCCCGCTTTCGGCTGCAACTACAGATTCGTGTGGTTTTAGAATAGAAGAAATTACAATTAAATTGGCTTGTGTTCCACCAGAAACAAAATGAATTGCTGAATCTTTTTTCAGTCTTTTTTTGATGAACTCTCTTGCTTCATTGCAAAATTCGTCTTCGCCGTAACCAATTGTTTGTTCTAAATTTGTATCGATTAATCGTTGCAAAATTGCTGGGTGAGCACCTTCGCTATAATCATTTTTAAAGCTATATTTTTTCAAAATTGAAATCTTAAATTTTGAGAATAAAAGTAGGAGTTTTCCTAATTCTTTCCTATTTTACTATCTATTTTTACCAATTATTTAAACTGAAGTTATGAAGATTTTAGTCGTAGAAGATGAAATAAAATTGCAAGAAACAATTGTTGAGTTTTTAGAAAAGGAAAAGATGATTGTCGAAACAGCAGATAATTATCAGCAAGCTTTGGATAAAATAATTTCGTTCGATTATGATTGCATTTTATTGGATATGATGTTACCAGACGGTGATGGAATGTCTTTGTTGAAGGAATTGAAGAATCTTCATAAAGAAACTTCGGTGATTATTTTGTCGGCGAAAGATTCGGTTGATGATAAAGTAGAAGGATTATTGGTTGGCGCGGATGATTATTTAGCGAAACCATTTCATTTTGCTGAATTATTGGCTCGAATTAAAGTTGCTTTGCGCAAAAATCTACAAAAAGGAGAGGATGTTTTGAGTTATAAAAATATTCAAATTTTTCCCGAAGATCGTTTGGTAAAAGTAAATAATATCGAACTGAAATTAAACAGAAAGGAATATGATTTGCTGTATTATTTTATGTTGAGACCCGAACGTGTTTTTCAGAAAACAACTTTAGCAGAAAGTGTTTGGGGAGATCATATTGAGCTATCTGATAATTTAGATTTTATTTATTCGCAAATAAAAAATCTAAGAAAAAAAATGAAAGAAGCAAATTCTGAAGCCGATTTACAAGCGGTTTATGGGATTGGTTATAAGTTGATTTAACATGAAAATATCACTAAAAAATTATACATTTCGTTACCTCACATTTTGGTTGCTTATCGTTATTGCGATTTGGGCATTTCTTTTTCATTCCTTGATTTTGGATGAAGTTTATGACAATGTAGATGACGGATTAAAGAATCAAAAAATTGAAATTATTCGAGAAGCTTATCGCGATCCGAATTTATTAAATACAACCGAATTTGGATTAAGTCAATTCAAAATTTCCAAAGTTGATCCAAGTAAATATGATGAAAGAAATCACTTTTCGAATGAGTTGGTTTACATGGGATACGATGATGATATGGAACCTTATCGTATATTGAGAACTGGTTTTTATGACAAAGAAAATCATCCGTATTCATTAGAAATAAGAACCTCAACAGTCGAAGAAGATGAATTGATTTATGATTTATCGATTTCTTTGATTGCGTTGTATGTTTTTATTTTGATTAGTATTTTATTGATTAATCATTTTGGATTGAAAAAAGCCTTCAAACCTTTTGGGCAAATTATTTCTCAATTAAGAAAATATGAAGTAGGAAATAACGAAAAACCAAAACTTGTCGAAACGAATGTGAAAGAATTTTCTTATTTGCAAAAAGAAATTGAGCGAATGATTAATCGAAATGATGAGGTTTTTAATTCACAAAAATTGTTCATCGAAAATGCTTCCCACGAATTGCAAACACCTTTGACAATTGCGCTAAACAAACTTGATTTGCTAATAGAAAATTCAGATTTAAAAGAAAAAGAGGTGATGAGTTTGGTAGAAACCAAGCAAACACTTTGGCGAATGGTGAATCTTAATAAATCGTTGTTAATGTTATCTCGAATCGAGAATAATCAATACAAAAATAATGTTGAAGTTAATTTTACAGCTTTGACAAAAGATTTGATCGAAGATTATGAAGAAATTTTAGAAGCAGAAGAAATTAAATTAGAAACGAATTTTAAGGCAGATTTTATTCTTGATTTTAATATCGATTTAGCGCGAATTTTAATTTCAAATTTGATTCGAAATGCGATCAAACATAATAATGATGAGAAAATTATTAAGATAGAAAGTGATTCAAATCAATTTATAATTTCGAATACAGGGAAAAACGCAACATTGGATTCGAATCTTATTTTTAGTCGTTTTTATAAACAAGGAACAAGTGATGGAAATAATGGCTTGGGGCTTTCGATTGTGGACACGATTATCAAAAATCAACAAAATTTGACGTTACGTTACAATTATGAGTTTCCTTTTCATCAATTTATTTTGAAAAAATAAATTATTCCCAAATCTTTCCTAATTCACTTTGCAACTTTGTCTTAATAATTATAAAATCAAACAAAATGAAAAAGTTTTTAAGTGTTATCATGTTAAGTGCAACGTTGATTTCTTTTGCTCAAGATAAAGCAATAAAATATAACCAAGTTCCAAAAATGGGACAGCAATTTATCAACAAATATTTTGGTGTAAAACAAGTTGGTTCTGTGATGTTGGACGACGATTATTTTTCGAAAGAATATAAAGTGTATTTGGCAAATGGAACAAAAGTAGAATTTGATGGAGACGGAGCTTGGAAAGAAGTCGATGGAAAACGAAATGCTATTCCAACAGGATTTATTCCAGCTAAAATTTCGAATTATGTGAAAAGAAGTTTTCCGAATACTACAATAACAAAAATTGAAAGAGACCGAAAAGAAATTGAAGTGAAATTGAACAATGGACTTGAATTAAAATTTGATAAAAACGGAAATTTTAAGAAAATTGATGATTAATAAATAAAATAAAAAACTCC
>NZ_DKSQ01000110.1:0-1823 GCF_002472765.1 Empedobacter sp. UBA7252 | reverse complement strand
GGAGTTTTTTATTTTATTTATCTCGGCTTTCTAACATTGGTACAAATTTGAAATCTCCAAATTCGTAATGCTCAAATTGATCTTCTGATAATCTCATAATGACAATCATTCGTTGCGATTGTTCACCAACTGGAATCACCATTATTCCTCCAATATTCAATTGTTTTTTTAATTCTTCTGGAATTTCTGGCGCACCAGCCGTTACAATAATTTTATCAAAAGGAGCAAAAGAAGGTAAACCTTTGTAACCATCTCCATACGTTTGATAACGTGGCTCGAAATTGATTTTTTTCAACATGATTTTCGAGAAATCAAACAAATCTTTTTGTCTTTCAATCGTAAAAACTTCAACACCCAAAGCAACCAAAACAGCAGTTTGATAACCAGAACCAGTTCCGATTTCTAAGACTTTTTCATTAGGCTGAATGTCTAATAATTGTGTCTGAAAAGCAACTGTAAACGGATGCGAAATCGTTTGTCCAGCAGCAATCGGAAAAGCTTCGTCGCGATATGCGAATTCCGTAAATGCGCTGTCTAAAAATAAATGTCGTGGCACTAAATTAATAGCTTCCAATACGTTTTCATCTTCAATTCCTTTCGAGCGCAACAAATCAACCAACATTTTGCGTCGTCCTCTGTGTTTAAAATCGTCTACAGACATATTCCAAAATTTTTACAAAAATGCATTAAATACAACTTATTCTCATTAATTTTAACGGCAAAATCTACCAAATGTTAAAAGTAGGAGTGATCGGTGCTGGGCACCTTGGAAAAATCCATTTAAAGTTATTAAATCAATCGGAAAGATACGAATTAATTGGCTTCTTTGATTCTTTTGAAGAAAATGGAAAAAAAGTTGAAGCTGAATTTGGGTATAAATATTTTAGTTCGATGGACGAATTGATTGATGCTGTTGATGTTGTCGATATTGTGACACCAACGTTATCACATTATGAAGTGGCATTGAAAGTGATCGAAAAAAATAAACATTTTTTCATCGAAAAACCAGTTACGCATACCTTAGAAGAGGCAGATCATTTGTTGAAATTGACAAATGAAAAAGGTTTGAAAGCGCAAGTTGGACACGTAGAGCGTTTTAATCCTGCATTTACAGCGGCTGCACCTTTTATCGAAGAACCATTGTTTATTGAAACGCATCGTTTGGCAGAATTTAATCCGCGCGGTACAGATGTTCCTGTAGTTTTAGATTTGATGATTCATGATTTAGATGTGATTTTATCGATTGTAAAATCAGAAATTAAATCAATTCATTCGTCTGGAGTTTCGGTAATTAGTGATACACCTGATATTGCAAATGCTCGAATTGAGTTTGAAAATGGTTGTGTGGTGAATGTTTCGACAAGTAGAATGTCAATGAAAAATATGCGAAAAATGCGTGTTTTTCAACGAAATGCGTATATTTCAATTGATTTCTTGACGAAAAAGACTGAAATTATTAAAATGCACAAAGCGCCAGAAAATCCAAGTGAATTTGCGATGATTTTGGAAAACGATAAAGGAGATCGTAGAGAAATTTGTTTTGAACATCCAGAAATTTTACCAAATAATGCAATTTTGGATGAATTAGAAAGCTTTGCAGATTCTATTGTGAATAATTCACCAATTAAAGTTTCGTTACAAGATGGACGAAATGCATTGAAAGTTGCATTGGAGATTATTGCTTATTTTGAAAAAGAACAGCAAGTCATCAAAAATCAAACAATCGAGAAAGAATAAATCGATGTTAGATTTTAGAAGTTCGAATTTCGCTAAACGCATGAATATGATGTGATTTTGAAACAAGTTCCTTTAGATTTGAAAAT
>NZ_DKSQ01000033.1:0-25612 GCF_002472765.1 Empedobacter sp. UBA7252 | reverse complement strand
ACGAAGTCATGAAGTACGACAGAAACAAATTATATAATTCATTTCCGTTCATTACTTCGAATTTCCCTGGATTGAAACGATTATAACTTGTAGAATAATCTGCATTTACAACCAATCCATTTCCTCTGGCTCTTTTAGTTGTTACAACTACTACTCCATTCGCTCCACGAGAACCATATTGCGCAGTTGCAGCAGCATCTTTTAATACAGAAATTGTTTCAACATCATTTGGATTAATATTTGGTGTTCCATGATAAATCACTCCATCAACTACCCATAAAGCATCTGTTCCTGCAGAAATACTTGTTTTTCCTCTTAAACGTAATGAAGCCGTTGAACCTGGTTGTCCAGAGCTACTTGTAATTCTAAGACCTGCAACTTTACCTTGTAATAAATTGGTAATGTTCGGAGATTTAGCATCCATTAAGTCTTTTGCATTTACAACAGAAACTGCAGCGGTTACCTCTTCCTTACGTTGTGTAGAATATCCAGTTACAACTGCAGTTCCTAAATCTATATTCTCACTTTTAGGATTTAATTGAGTGGATAAATCTCCTAAATTCTCAGAAGTAACGGTAATTTCCTTGCCTTTAATAATTAAAATATCACCGATTTTGGCATCAATATTAAAATCTCCATTTTCATCTGTGTAAGCTGCCTTATCAGTCCCTTTTATTTTTACCTCTACATCTGCTTCTGGAAAACCATCAGAATCTTTTACATGACCTGTAGTTTGAGCATAAGCAAACGATCCAAGAACAAAAAGAAGACTAAAAATTCTAAATTGTTTTTTTCTCATCTCTTGTGTTAAAATTGTTAACAATAAAAGTATTAAAAAAAACACTTAAGAATTACTCTACAATTCAAATACAAAAATAAACCAAGTAATAAAAGAATATATAGAATAATTTTAGGGATTACTTGTTTCAATAAAATATTAAACTATTTTTTCAACTCTTAATAGAATGTTAAGAAATGGTAAAATTTAATATTTTATATTAAACTTTCAAAATCAGCCAAAAAAAATCCGTTCGATAATCGAACGGATTTTATATTTTTCCTAAAAAAGCAGTTTTTAGTAAGCAGCGTCTTTGATACGAGCTTTTTTACCACGTAATGCTCTGAAGTAGAAGATACGAGCTCTACGAACTTTACCTTTTTTGTTTACTTCAATTTTTTGTAACGCTGGCATGTTAACTGGGAAGATACGCTCTACACCAACATCTCCAGACATTTTACGGATTGTGAAAGTTTCTGTAGTTCCTTGTCCTCTTCTTTGGATAACAACCCCTTTAAAGAACTGAACACGAGTTTTTCCACCCTCTGTAATTTCTTGATAAACTGTAATAGTATCACCTGCTGCGAAAGCTGGGAACTCTTTTTTAGCTACGTATTTCTCTTGTACGTATTTTACTAAATTTTCCATTATTATAATTTCAATTTATTTGAATTGAGCAACTTAAACGTCTTTCGTCAGAGGTTGAACAATGTGGATGCAAAATTAATCAAAAATCTTGATTATACAAATGATTCTCTTTCTTTTATGAATGAATTTTTATTAAATCATTTTCAAAAGATTGATTTGTTAATTGTGCTACGACTGATTTCATCGCTAAAAGTCGAGCAGTTTTTTTATCATCTGTCACAATTTCTAGCCAAGATGAACTTTCTGTTCCTGTTTGCTGAAACATTTTGTCAATGTAATTGGTATAAACATCCCATAACTCTTGTGCCTTTTGATCCAATGCCCCTAATTTCCATTGTTTCAATTCGTCATCTTTCCGATCTTGTAATCGTTCTGCTTGTTCTTCTTTCGAAATCGACAGGAAAATTTTAACCAAAATAATTCCATCATCTTGCAAAAGCTTTTCTACTTCTACTACTTGTTTCATAAACTTTGTATGTTGTTCTTCCGTACAAAATCCGAAAACAGGCTCTACAACAGCACGATTATACCAAGAACGATCAAAGAATACAATTTCACCTGCATTTGGTAATTCTTTAAAATATCGCTGAAAATACCATTGTCCTTGTTCTATTTCAGTCGGCTTTGGTAATGCTTCAACACGATATTTTTTAGGGTTTAGAAATTCTGTTATTCTCGAAATTGTTCCTCCTTTTCCAGCTGCATCACGACCTTCAAAAATAATTAACACACGTTTATTCTCTTGAATAACTTTAGATTGTATTTCTAACAATTTTTCTTGAAGTTCTTTTAATTCTTTCTCATAAGCGAGTTGTTCTTTGAACTTCTTTTCTTTTATAATATCATGTCTAACCAAAAAATCAATGATTTCTTGCTTATTATTTATTTTTTCTAAATCATTTAAATCAAATTCAGCCATAGTTTTAGGTTTGATAATTAATTTTCTTCTTCTAAGTTTTGATGTTTCAAAATACGTTTATTTTTATCATCATAAGGTATTTTAGACAAAATATATTCCATCGCCTCTACTCTAGCCTTGTACTTTTTGTTGGCATCAATGATTTTCCAAGGAGCAAAATCTGTATTTGTTTTCGTAAACATTACATCTTTATAAGCTGAATAAACATCAAACAAATCTTGCGCTTTTTGATCTACAGAGCTATACTTCCATCGTTTGGTTGGTGAATTTACAATATCTGCAAAACGTTTTGCTTGTTGTTCTTTTGTAATCGAAAAATAAATTTTAATCAAATATATTCCCGAATTAATCCACATTTTCTCGACATCATTTACCTCGTTCATAAAAGTTTCATATTCCTCTTGTGTACAAAACCCATTTACAGGCTCTACAACAGCTCTATTGTACCAACTTCTATCAAAAAAAACAATTTCTCCTGCACGTGGTAACTGACGAACATAACGTTGAAAATACCATTGTCCTCGTTCTACTTCATTAGGCTTTGGCAGTGCTATAATTCTATGTTCACGAGGATTTAGATGTTCTACAATTCGACGAATTGCACCTCCTTTCCCAGCTGCATCTCGACCTTCAAAAACAATCACAACTTTTCGTTTATTTTCGGCTACCCAAGTTTGTAATTTTATCAATTCTTCTTGTAATTGCTCTATCCTATTTTCATATTTTACAGTACGCAAGGCTTTCGCAAAATTCAACTTTCCATGATCAGATTGTAAAAGTCCAACAAGACCTTTTTTGGTTTCGATTAATTTTAAATCTTTCGGTTTTAGCTCCATTTTCTTACAATTTAAAATTAATGATTCAATTCTTTTACCATTCGATAATAACGTTCAATCACATTTGGATCTACCATTAAATTTACTTCGGCATCCTCTTTTCCTTTATAATTAAACAAAGAAAGCACATAACGAATAGATTCTAATCTTGCCGTATTTTTATCATTTGCGTTGACAATAATCCAAGGCGAAAAAGAGTTGTGCGTGCGCGTAAACATTTGATTGATATAATGCGAAAATTCATCCCAAAGCTCTTGTCCTTTTGCATCGACTGGACTATATTTCCACTTTTTAAGCGGATTATTTAACCTCGAATCAAAACGTGTTTGCTGCTCCTCTTTAGTCACAGAAAACCACAATTTGACAATATATGTCCCTGATTCGTACAACATATGTTCAAATTCTGAAACTTGCACCATAAATTGCTCATATTGTTGCTCGGTACAAAATCCCATAACTGGCTCTACAACTGCTCTGTTGTACCAACTTCTGTCAAAAAAAACAATTTCACCAGCATTTGGTAACTCTTTGATATAACGATTAAAATACCACTGATTTTGTTCGACTTCTGTAGGTTTATTCAATGCAACAACACGCATAGAACGCGGATTAAGATGCTCGCGAAAACGGCGAATTGTACCTCCTTTTCCTGAAGCATCTCGTCCTTCGAAAATGATTGCAACTTTTTTCTTTTCTGTCGAAATCCAATTTTGAAGATTTACTAACTCTGATTGCAGTTTTAGTAACTCATTTTCATATTCAAACTTCTTTATCACATTTTTATAGAGAGGATTTTCTTCTTGATTTTCGACCAAAAAATGCATTAGTTCTTCGGTTGTTGTAAAATCTAAAATCTTACTTTTTTTCATAAATATTTATAGATTGTAAAATCTTTTTTAAGGTAAAAATTTTACAGAACATAAAAGTGAAGATTATGATAAATCTTTCTTTTAAAATCATAAATTTTATCATATTCAACCTCAATCAATTTGGTTAAATTTGTCAATAAATTAGTTTTTTGCGCATACTATTTTTCATATCACTCATATTTTCTATCGCATTTCGTCCTTTAATGCCGATGATAGATTATGTTTTAAATTATGAAGAAATCGCAAATGAACTTTGTGAAAATCGAGAAAAACCTGAATTACTTTGTAATGGTTTTTGCTATTTGAAAGAAGAAATTTCGAAAAGTGAAAAGAATCAGCCAGAAAATCATTTTGTCAAAAATTCGGTCAAAATTTTAGATGCGATTGTTCCTCAAAAACAAATTATTTCTCCAAAAAAGTATTTTACGCAAAAAAATAAATTATCAACTGATCATTATCAAGATATTAATTCTAACTATATTATTCGTTTAGTTTTTCATCCTCCAATTGTTTAATTTTTCTTTTATAGATCTAAACTATAGAATCAGATAACAATTAATTAAAAACAAATAAACAATCTAAAATGAAAAATTTAAAAAACACATTCTCTTTAATAGTCTTAGGGTTTGCATTATTTTCTTGTAATAAAGAGCAAACAAAACAAGAGAATTTTGAAGTAAAGCATGTTTCTCACGAAGAAATGAAAGCTGTAACTAAATTGGATGTTGCGGTTGTGAACGAAGTTGATCCAATTTGCGGAATGAAAACTGCAGATCATTTGAGTGACACAGCTAATTACCAAGGAAAAACGTATGGTTTTTGTTCGACAATGTGCAAAGAAGAGTTTCTAAAAAATCCTGAAAAACATATCCATGAATAAACAATTAATAGCCGTTATTGTTATTATTTTAGGCGTTATAGGAACTGTTTTTTGGCTAAAAAATAAGCCTAAAGATGAACTTTACACGGTAATGAAAGTTCCGGAATTTTCGATGACAAATCAAAATAATCAAACGATTACAAATCGTGATATGTTAGGAAAAGTGTACGTTGTAGAATTTTTCTTTACAAGTTGTCCAACGATTTGCCCAGTAATGAGTAACAATTTACGCACAATAGAAGATGAAATAAATGATGCAAACCTTGGTTTTATTTCGATTACAATTGATCCAAAACGAGATACACCTGCACGATTGTTAGAATATGCAAAACAAATTGGTGTAAAATCACCGAATTGGCATTATTTGACTTCGGATCGAGAAGAAATTGAGCAACTTTCGGATAAATTCAATATTTATGTTGGAAAAGACGAAACAACTGCCGAAGGTCTAAATCACAGCGGAAAACTTGCATTGGTTGATAAACAAGGAAATATCAGAAGTCGATATGATAAAATGGGTGTTCCAATACTGTTTTATTCGGGACTGAATTACAAAGATCCTGAAGGAAAAGAACCTTCTCTAGCTGGAAAATATCATCCTGAAATAGAATTTTTAAAAGAAGATATAAAAAAACTTCTTGCAGAATAAAATTTAAAACCCTCCTAAAAATGGAGGGTTTTGTTTTAATTATAATTTTCTAAATCACAGCAAATTATTGTTTGTCCTTATGGAAAATTGATGGACGGAATGCATCGTGTTGTAAAAGCAAATTTATTGGATTTGAAAACAATAAAAGCGTATCGACTTTCGACCTTACCAAACCCCGATTATATTGATGTAGATCCTGACGATTTACCTTATGATGAAAATTAAAATTTAGAAGTTAAGCAATCAAATCTTGAATGGTTCAGAACATTTAAAGCAATTTATGAAACTGGGACTTTATCTGCTGCTGCGCAACAATTATTTATTTCACAACCTGGTTTTAGCTTACATCTCAATTCGTTAGAAGCCTATACGGGCTACAAATTATTTGATTGATCGGCGCGAAAAATGGTTCCGACTGAAAAAGGAAAAATTTTGTATAATTTTATTTTAGAACCGATTCAAAAATTAGCTGCTGCGGAGCAACATTTTTGGAAAGAAAATTTTAAAGAACATCCAGATTTCAAACCAAATTATATTGTCCCAAATATCAGTTCTATTATTCGTTGTTTGAGCGATGGAAATGGCTTTTCTATTGTTCCCGACTTTTTATGTCAAGAAGCACTAAATTCTGGTAAAATAAAATTGGTTTGGCAAGGTGAAAAACCGTTGGAAAATACACTCTATTTTGGTTCACGAAAAAATACGATTTACGAAAAAGAAATTGAGCAATTGCAACAGATTTTTGTAGATAAATGGTGTAAAGATTTGGGTTAAATACTTCCCAAATCTTTGAAAAACGCAACCAATTGATGATTACTTGTAATTTGTAGCGACTCTTTTAATGAGCCCAATCTCTTTTCTACACTACTTAGACTTGCAGGTTTGATATTATTTTGTTTTAAGTGATTTGAAATATCTTTTAGTAAAATTCCATTCGAAAGCAAAGAAACTAACGTAACATCATACGAAGTTATTTCATACGTATTTTTTTGTTTGATACTACGTTTCATGTCCAATTCCAAATGCATTCCGCCCGCAAAAACAGTTTGTATCGCTTTTTTCAACTCTTTCGAATCTTCTCTTCCTTTCGCCACAAACCCATCTATATGGTATTCCTTGAAAAGATTATCCACCATATCCGCTTTCTTTTCTACCGAAAAAACAATCACTTTCAAATTTGGCTGAATTGCTTTTACAGCTTCAATTAAATCTCGTCCACTTTTCAAGTTTTGCTCGCGATGATCTTCTTCAAAAGACAAATCAGAAATCAATAAATCATAAGGTTGATTGTCGTGCAATGCTTTTTTCACTTTCAAGAATGCATCATCACAATAAAAAGCATAATCAGGATTTTCTACATGTAAATCTTTTAAAACTTTCTGAATCGAAATATTAAAACTCTCAAAATCTTCTGCAATTAATACTTTTTTAAACATACTTTTTATTTAGGTTATTGAATTGGAAATATGATCTTAATTTTTAGACCATTCACATTTTCAGTTTCAAAAATAACATCTCCGTTTAGATTAGAAATACGTGAAACCGTATTTTGCAAACCATTTTTAGGTTTTAAGTCCGAAATCCCAATTCCATTATCTGAATAATTGATAATAATTTGTTGGTTTTCTTCTTTAAAATTTAGTATAACTCGTGAAGCTTCGCTATGTTTTTTCATGTTCGTCAACAATTCTTGCATCACTAAGAAAACCTCTGTTTTAGCATAATCTTTTACGTTTCTCCAAAGTTCTTTTTCATTTCCAATCAAATATATTTTGACTTGTTCCGAATCATAAGAACTTATCAATTGTGCTAATTTTTCTGCAAAATTTTCTTGTTGATTTTCATCAATCCTATCATAGGAAATATCGCGCGAAATTTCATAAACCACCTCCAATTTATCTAAAATTTGATCACGATTAAATTCTGATTTATTCTCAATATCAGACATCACATGATAAATTCCGTTCGCCACTTTATCGTGTACTTTTTTAGAATATTTCAGTTCTGTTTTTTTGACTTCCAAAACCTTTTCTTGTTGCAACAAAACTTTCTCTTGCTCTAATTTTTGCTTTCTTTTTCTGTACAAAAAATATCCAAAAACAAACAAAACGATCAATAAACCGATTAGAATGTAAAGTTTTAAAATATCATTTTTCTTCTTTTCATTCTCTGCTTCAGCATTCAAAAAATCTGCACGATTTTTCTCCGAATCATAACGCACCAACGCAAATTGATTTTTCGCTCTGTTACGTTCTAACTGAATACTATCGTTTAGCTTTTGATAAGCTTCAAAATATTGTTTTGCATTTGTAGGATTGTCTAATAAAATAAGTTGTTGATAAACTTCTAATTTATCGCCCGCACTCTTATTTTCGAAAGCAATTTGTTTTCTTTTATAAGCATAGTCCAAGGCTTTTTTATAATCTAAATTTGAAAAATAATCTGTTAAATGCGCATAACTTGCATTTTGTCCCCACAAATCATTTTCCTTTAATCTAATATTTAACGCTTTATTTAATTCATTTATAACATTGGACTTATTGTCTTTTAACCATTTGGTATATGCTAAATTATCAGTAATTCGCGCATATTCTTTTGGATTTTCAATTGTATTCTTATCTTTTAGTAATTCTTGGTAAATCTTTATCGCTTCATCATACTGCTTATCGTAACGATAACTATTTGCAATGTTATTTTGATTGATAATATAAACATCTTTTTCTTTAGAAAAATCAATTGCTTTTTGATAATAATCTATAGCATCATTAAAATTTCCTAAATCATGAGAAGTTTGCCCTAAAATATTATATGCACTAGAAAGTGTTTCTTTTTCTTCACTTATTTTAGGGTTTAATAATTTTACCGAAGAAATAATTAATTCTTGGCTTCCAAACCAATCTCCTTGATCTTTAGAAATAAAAGCCATATTTATCAAACATTTTGATGCTTGATGTTTGTTATTCAGTTTTATAAATTCTGAATATGCTTTATTAAAATAAACATAAGCACTATCATTCTCTTGTTTTTCATAAAACTTCCATGCTTTATCATAAGCTTTATTATCTAAATTATCCTGCTCAATCTCTTTGTTTTTAGACTGTTGACATGAAATAATAAAAAGTATAAAATAAAAAAATAAAATTTTTCTCAAATCTCCATATTTACAACCTAAAGCTAAACAAAAAACGGATAGATTACTCTATCCGTTGATGATTTATTTTTTCACAGGAACATCCCCTTTTTCTCCATTTGTATCACCGTCTATACTATCTGATGAAGTTTGTACAACTGGATGTTGATCTTGTGAAATTGTGTTTGCATTTTGATTTGGTAAAAAGAATCCCAATAAAGCGAATAATAATTCTAACATAGCTTAAATTTTTAATTTTTTGATATAGGTGCTCTTCCTCACAAAACAGATTGCGAGTAGTGTACACGAGAAAAAAGAAGCGCTTCTTTAGTAGGAAGTTTTTTGTAGTCTTGAGAACAATTCAGGAAAAATGCTTCCCTTCAAATCACCTCAACTATTTTCGAGACTACGTTTTCAGAAATCAAGTTTTTTGTTTTTGTTTTGATTTCTATTGCAAAGTAAATACAGAACACAAAGTCGCTGTTAAACAAACAATAGACAAGTTTTGGACAATTATTGGACAGCTTGTTTTACGGTAAACCGTAATTTATTTTGTCCAAAATTTGTCTACTTTGTAAAAGAATTAAAAATGAAATGTCTACGAAAAAATATCTATTCGAAAAAGTTTTTGAGAAAGCAAAAAATGAATTTGGGAGTTGAAGTAAAAATGGAATGTCTGTGCATTTAGAAAAAGTAATTTCAGATGATTATAATTATCCTATAACAAGCAAATCTTTTTTCAAGATATTTTGATGATTTCGTGAAAGAAAATAATTTAAAGAAGGAAATAAGTCCTGATTTATTAAACATTCTTGCTCATTATATCGGTTATGAAAGTTTTGGAGATTTTAATCAAAAAAATCAGCAGACAAAAAAATGAAGAAAAAGAAGTTAATGTAGAAGAAATCGCATCCGTAGACCAATAATAGATAATAATATTTCTGAAGAAGAATCAATAATTAATCTTCCATCAAAAAAGAATAATTTCTTTCAGAAAATAAAACTTCAACGAAATAAAGTAATTGCTGGAAGTGGTATTGCTATGATTTTGGCTAGCGGAGGATTATTTCTTAATTCAATGAATCAAAATTCGTCTTGTATGGTTTGGAAAGAAAATCATTATGAAGAAATAGAATGCGAAAAAACTTCGCCACAAATGAATGCTGTTCCATATAACGAAGCTGTTTTTCAATTGAAGAAAATCACAAAACCTGATACTTTAAATTTTAAAAATGCACTTGATAAAGTTTGGTATACAAAGAAAAATGGTGAAGTAGAATTTTTTACCAATTATGGTTTACATTCCGAAAATGGTAAAACATTGAAACCTGTCACAAAATATATTTTAACTAAATATGTCTTAAATAATGAACAATAAAAAACACTCAACATGCGAGATGAAGAGTGTTTTGATTGTTAGAAATGATATATAAAATTTAGAAAATTTTAAAAAGAATTCGAATACTAAATGTGATCACTAAAAAAGCTACAGCCAAAATAGCAACTTTCTGAGGTATTTTGCCTGCTAATTTCGCAGCAATTGGCGCTGCTAAAGCTCCTCCAATTATTAAACCTGCAATGATAAAACCATGACTTACGCCCAAAGCTGCAAAAAAAGTCAACGATGCAGAAAGTGTCACAAAAAACTCGGCTAAACTAACTGTTCCTACTACTAAGTTTGATTTTTTTCCTTTTGCTAATAAAGTTGATGTCACGACAGGTCCCCAACCTCCACCACCAAAAGCATCTAAAAAACCTCCAGCAAATCCTAAAAATCCAACCCGTTTTACTTTTTTGCGTTCGATTTTTTTTCTGAATGCTAAAATAATTAATCGAATTCCGATGATCAACGTATACGAAGCTAAAATTCCGTAAGTAATTGTTTCATATTTGTTTCCCAAATAAACCAATAATAATGATCCCGAAACTGCTCCAATAACACCTGGAATAGCCAATGCCAATAATAATTTTTTGTTTACATTTCCAAATCTATAATGCGAAAAACCACTAATTCCGCTCGAAAACATTTCGGCAGTATGAATACTACCACTTATCGAGGGCAGATTGACACCAAACAACATCATGCTTGTGGAACACGTTACACCATATCCCAAGCCAACTGCTCCGTCTACCATTTGAGCGAAAAAGCCAACAGCCAACATAATGTAAAAAACATTTGGAATGTGAATCACAAAATCTTTCGCTTCCGAAAAACTGACGATTGATGACAAAGCATATCCTAAGAATAATGCGAAGAATACCAAGGTAATTTCGGTTACTAAACGTTTGTATTTTTTTGTCGATTTTTTCCCTTCGAATGAAGACGTTAAATGATTCAAATCAGTTAGTTTTTGATTAAAATCTCCTTTGTGATTGTTTCTGATTTTATTTAAACTTTCAATGTTTTCATCAATTGAATCTGGAATAACATCAGAAAAATACTCTCTCAAACGTTTTGCCATTATAGGAGATTGTCCATTTGTAGAAATCGCAATTTTAAGATGACCTTTATTCACAATCGAACCTAAATAAAAATCGCACAAATCTGGCTGATCAGCTGCATTAACCAAAATTCCTTTTTCATTTGCTTTTTGCTTCACTTCTTGCGAAGTTTCTTTGTTATCGGTTGCAACAATCACTAAATCTACATCCTCCAAATCACTCGATTCGAACGCATGAGTTTCGTGTTTAATTGTTGAATGTTGAGCAAAAATATCTTTCAATTCTTGTTTAAAATCCTTTGCTACAACTTTCAAATTGATCGAAGGATTTTGTTTGATTAGCGTCGTAACCTTTTCTAATCCTACATTTCCTCCGCCAACAATCAGGAAGCGCAAATGTTCTGTTTTTAAAAATATCGGGAATAAATTATTTTTCATTGTTCTTAAAGGGATTTAACTAATTAACCGAAAAATATTTTCGATAGGTAAAATCTCCGAATGTTTCATTGTCTATTTTTTCATTTGTATAACTTTCGAAAACTTGATCTAGCTCATTCAAAATCTCAGTCTCATTGACTTTTTCTTTATAAATTTTATTCAAACGAACACCATATCGATCTCCACCCAACCTCAAATTATAATGTCCAGCAGAAGTCCCTACAAAACCAATTTCCGAAACATACGAACGACCGCAACCATTTGGACAGCCCGTCATACAAATAGAAATATCATCATTTTGAAGTTGATGTTTTTCTAGCAAAGGCTCTATTTTATTCACCAATTCTGGCAAATAACGTTGCGCTTCTGCTAAAGCCAATGGACAAGTTTGTAAAGCCACGCATGCCATCGAATTTTTTCTAAGTTCACTAATATCTTTGTGAATAGAATACTTTTCTAAAAGCTGTTCAACTATAGCTTTATTTTCAATTGAAATCTCACCTAACAATAAATTTTGATTCGCTATAAAAATAAAATTATTGATATTTAATAAAGCCAATTCATGTAAAAATGCTTTCTGATTAGACTGTACAACTCCATTCTCCACAAATAAAGTGTAATACCACATTCTGTTATTCACTTGTCGCCAATCATAAATATCAGAACGCTCCGTAAATTGATAAGGCTGAGAAGGCTCTAATTTAAAACTAACACGTTTTTCTAATTCAGACTTGAAACCATCAACCGTTAATTTATCAACTGTATACTTTAGTCTCGCTAATTTTCGATCGCCACGATTCCCAAAATCACGCTGAATTGTCAATACTTCATAAGCAACTTTCAACACTTTTTCTTCAGAATCAACAAAACCAATTTCGGTTGATAAACGCGAATATGTATTTGGATTTCCGTGAGTTGTTGACAAACCTCCACCAACAGCGATATTGAAACCTTTCAATTCATTATTTTCGATAATCGCAATCAGTCCCAAATCATTTGCAAAAACATCTACATCATTAGTTGGCGGAATAGCAATTGCAATTTTAAATTTTCGAGGTAAATAGCGGTCTTCATACAAATCATCTTTCTCTGTTTCGCGTTCGTAAATCTTTTCATTATCCACAAAAATCTCATAATAAGCTTGTGTTTTAGGCAACAAATGTTTTGATAATTTATCTGCATATGCATGAATTTGAGCATGAATTGGCGAAAGCAACGGATGAGAACTCGCAATTACATTTCGGTTTACATCGCCACAAGCTGCGATAGAATCTAACGTTGCTTGGTCAAACGATTGTAAAGTTGGACGCAATTGATGTTTCAAAATTCCGTGCAATTGAATGGTTTGACGCGTTGTAATTTTTAAAACGCCTGTTCCATATTGTTCAGAAGTTTCGTGAATTGCCAACCATTTATCAGCGTCAATAATTCCACCCGGAATACGCAAACGAATCATAAACGAATACAATTTGTCTAACTTTTTTTCTGCGCGTTCTTCTCGTCTATCGCGATCATCTTGCACATACATTCCGTGAAATTTCACCAAAGCTTCGTCATCTGCACGTACATTTCCAGTGTGATTATCTAGCTCTATACTTTCTTTTAACGTACCGCGAAGTCCGTCACTTTTTATTTTAATTCCTTCTATAGGAGATTGTTTTTCTATACTCATTTTATTAGTTATTGGTTGATTAGTAAACATCTTTTTGGTAGCGACCTTCTTCTTCCAATTGTTCCAGAAAATTTTTCGCTGAAACCTCATCTTGATTTGATTCTTTTGCTATTAATTCGATCAAAGCACTTTCTACATCTGTACTCATTCCGTCTTTTTGACCGCAGACATACAAATACGCACTTTCGTTTAACCTATTTTAAAGTTCTTTTCCTCGTTCTTTCACTCGATCTTGCACATAAATTTTATGTTTTTGATCTCTCAAAAAAGCTGTATCTAATTTGCTTAAAACTCCCGTTGAAAGCCATTCCTGAATTTCAGTTTGATAATAGAAATCCGAAACAAAATGTTGTTCACCAAAAAACAACCAGTTTTTACCTTCTGCGCCAATTGCATCACGATGTGTCAAAAAACTACGAAAAGGTGCAATTCCTGTTCCCGGACCAATCATAATTACCGATTGATTTTCATCTGGAAGTTTGAAATTTTTATTTTTATGAATGTAAAATTCTATGGATTTATCATGCTCAAAATCTGCTAAAAACTGAGAACATAATCCAGTTTTTTGTTGATCAGAAACTGAAAAAGTATTCAGACTAACCGTTAAATGAATTTCATTATCATATGCTTCATTCGATGATGAAATCGAATATAAACGTGGTGCAATTGGATGCAAAAGATTTAAAATATCATCAAATTTCATTGTAGATTCTGACGAATAATATTTTGATAATAAATCAATTAAATCAATCTTAGTTTCAAGAATTTCTACATTTAAAATTGTTGCAAATTGATCGATTGATTTTTTAGAAAGTGCTCTAATATTTTTTTCTTCAAGTTCTTTTGCGCGATTTTCTTCATTGAAAAATTTTGCAATCGTTAAAATTTCGGTTTGATTATTTTTTGGATAAACACCCAAAGCATCACCTGGTTCGTAATCTACTTGCTCATCAACTGCTATTTCGATATGATACGTTTCATTGTTTGAATCTCTATCATTCAAAACGATTTCATCTTTTATAATTCCTTCGTACGATTTTTTCTGCGTTGAAGAATTTTGCAATTTTTGAGATTGTACAACCGTTGAATTTCCTTCTGATTGAATAGTTTTTAAAATATCCGCAAACCAATTTTCGGCAATTTCTTGATAATCTAAATCTACTTTTACCAAATCGAAAACGCGTTGTGCGCCTAGTTTTCCAAATAATTCATCAATTTCTTCTCCTGATTTACAGAAAAACGGATAAGAAGTATCGCCCAAACCAAAAACAGCAAACTTAGTTTGATTTAATTTTAGATCAGAGTTACTCAAATTATCATAGAATTTTTGCGCATTTTGAGGTAAATCTCCATCTCCTTGCGTACTAAAAATTTGAATTAAGAATTCTTCCTTTTCAATTTTTTCGAGTGGATATTGAAACGCTTCAATCGCTTTGGCTTGAATTTTATTCATCTTAAAAATTCCAAGCAATTGATTAGCTAATTTCTTCGCATTTCCTGTTTCAGTTCCATAGATTATTGTAGGTTTGATTGAGGTTAAAACTTTTTGTTCTTGAGGTACTTCTTGTGTTTGATTTGCAACTAATCCAGCCAAATAACCATTTGTCCAAATAATTTCGTCACGTGATAATTCTTTGACTAAACTTTTTACTAAGTTCAATTTTTCGTTAGCTAGCATAAGAAATTGTTGTTTTATGGTTATCAAAATATGAGTTGGAAGTTGGTTGTTCATCTAACCAAGCGAATGATTGATGCAAATTAACAACATGACCAACGATAATTAAAGTTGGTACAAAATCAAAGGTTGGTAAATGTTTTTCTACAATATTTTCAAAAATAAAAAACTTGCGTTTTCTGATCTGGAGTTGTCGCTTGTTGAATAACTGCTAAACCTTTTTCGGTATCAATTCCATTCAAAATCAACTGATCAGCTAAAGTTTGCAAACGCTGTACACTCATATAAAAAACCAATGTATCAGACGTTTTTGCCCAATCTTTCCATTGTTTGTGTTCAATAGATTTCAAATCGCACAACGTCAACATGCGAACTCCTTTCGAATGATTTCGCGCTGTCAATGGAATTCTCGTGTAAGCTGCAGCACCAAAAGCAGCCGAAATACCTGGAATTATTTCGTACGGAACATGATTTTTTTTCAAGGTTTCTAATTCGTCCAAAATATTAGAGAAAAGTGAAGCATCACCTCCTTTCAATCGAACCACTAATTTTCCTTGCATTACAAACTCAATCATCATATCGTTAATATCTTTTTGAGGCGTATGAATGCCTTTCGAACATTGTTTTCCGACATAAATAACCAACGCATCTTTTGACGCATATTCGTCTATTAACACTGGAGAAACCAAGCGATCTGTCAAAATAACATCTGCTTTTTTTGATATAATTTAATGTTTTGAGCGTCACCAATTCTGGATCTCCATGACCAGCGCCAGCCAAAATTACTTTTCCTATTGTTGTTTGCATGTTTGTAATAAATAAGTTGATTGATAAGATTTAATTGATGTTTTAATCAATAAACATCAAAGCAGCGACTGTATTTTTCGTTGTTTCGTCAATCAAAATGGCATTTCCTGTATGAATATTTTCTTTGAAAGAATCAAAAAATAAAGGTTGATTTGTTTTTAAAACAACTTGTCCAATATCATTTAACTTGATTTCTTCAGATGGAATAAATTCCCAATTATTAATATCCCATTGTTGATCGATTGTTTTGATTTTTGCACGAACCGAATGAAAACGATGTTGCAACACATACGTTTTTCCTTGTTGTAATGCATTATTGTCTAACCAACAAATCCACGCTTTTAGCACATTTGTAGTTTGCGGTTCTTCGGAAGTTTTTACAATTGTGTCTCCTCTACTGATATCTATATTATTTTCGAGATGAATCACAACATTTTCTCCTGCTTCAGCATGTTGTACTTCTTCCAAATGACGTTCTATTTTAACAATTTTTGATTCGATATTTGATGGATAAACTTTAATAGAATCCCCAACTTTGTAGGCTCCACTCAAAATTTGCCCCGCATAACCTCTATAATCGTGATGCTCTTCATCTTTTGGACGAATTACCCATTGAACCTGAAAACGAGCTGCTAAATTTTTATCTGTTTCAATCGAAATTGTTTCCAATTGATGCAATAATGTTTCTCCATTGTACCAAGGCGTTTTTGCAGATTTTTCGACAATATTATCGCCAACCAAAGCAGAAACTGGAATAAAAGTTACTTCATCATAATTCAATTGATCTTGAATTTGTTGAAAATTATTTTTTATCTTTTCGAAAATATCTTGTGAATAATCAACCAAATCAATTTTATTAATGGCGATAATTGCTTTTTTAATTCCCATTAACGATCCAATACTTGCATGACGTTTTGTTTGAGAAGTGATTCCTTTACGTGCATCAACCAAAATAATAATCAACTCTGAATTTGAAGCTCCTGTAATCATATTTCGCGTGTATTGCTCATGTCCAGGCGCATCTGCAATAATAAATTTTCGTTTTGCAGTCGAAAAATATTTGTACGCTACGTCTATTGTAATTCCTTGTTCGCGCTCGGCACGTAAACCATCTGTAATCAAAGACAAATCAATTTCGTCGTCTTCATTTGATTTACGTTTTTCTAAAACACCCAATTGATCGGTGTGAATACTATTCGAATCGTAAAGTAAACGCCCTATTAAAGTACTTTTACCATCGTCTACGTTTCCTGCTGTTATAAATTTTAATGCATTCATTTTACTTAATTCCTATAGATATTATAGAGTTTTGTTTAAAAAAATTTTGACTTAGAAATAACCTTGTTTTTTACGTTCTTCCATCGCCGATTCTGACAATTGATCATCCAAACGAGTTTGTCCTCTTTCGCTAATTCTTGTATTGATAATATCAATAATAATATCTTCAATCGTAGAAGAATCTGAAGGTACAGCCGCTGTACACGTCATATCACCAACCGTTCTGTATCGTACTTTTTCTACCACAACTTCATCGTCTGCATTTGGCTGAATAAAATCTGAAGTCGCTATTAATTTATCATTGTAAACAATACATTCACGCTCGTGAGCAAAGTATAAATTTGGCAATTCGATGTTATTTTGTTTGATATAATTCCAAACATCTAATTCTGTCCAATTGCTAATCGGAAAAACACGAACATTATGTCCTTTTTCAATTCTTCCGTTCAAAATATTCCACAATTCAGGACGTTGAAGTTTCGGGTCCCATTGGCCAAAATCATCACGAACTGAGAAAATACGCTCTTTTGCACGTGCTTTTTCTTCATCGCGACGAGCTCCTCCAATACATGCATCAAATTCATTTTCTTCAATCACATCTAATAACGCATACGTTTGTAAGGCATTACGAGAAGGAAAACGGCCAGAAGTTTCTTTCAGATTATATTTTTTTATAGCATTTTCTACAGAGGCTACAATCAATTTTTCACCGATTTTATCAACCAAATAATCTCTAAATTTTATCGCTTCAGGAAAATTGTGTCCTGTATCTACGTGTACTAAAGGAAAAGGAAATTTCCCTGGACGAAAGGCTTTCAAAGCTAAATGAATCAAAACAATCGAATCTTTTCCTCCTGAAAATAACAATGCTGGACGCTCAAATTGAGCAGCTGTTTCTCTCAGAATGTAGATTGCTTCGTCTTCTAATTGATTTAAATAATTTTTTTCTTGACTTGACATTCTTTCTAACTTTCTAACTTATTTTTTGACAATAAAAAACTCCTCAAAATTTTAGAGGAGTTCATGAACTATTATTTTCGTAATTAATACATCACAACATATTCCACCTCTTGTAAAGAGCGACACATATACATTGACATATTAAATACTATTTTTTTCATTTTTCATGTTACATTTCTGAGTTCAAAATTATATTATTTTTCTAAATAAATATAATTAATAGAATAGTTTAAATAACAAACCTATTTTTCAAACAATTTAAAGAAAATTATCCTAAATAAGTTTATTCAATATAATAATAATCTATAAAACCGATAGATTTTATGTTGTAAAAGTAAAAATTTTATTTAAAATACAAAGATTGATTCCAAAAAAAGATAAAAAATTGAATATTTCGGGGACTTGCTTACCTTTGCAAAATGTCAAGAAAAGCGAAACAAAAAATCATATTAAATAATATAGAAGTTTTACGTGCTGGTGCAAAAGGTGTATCGGTTGGTAAAACAGAGGAAGGAAAAACGGTTCTGATAAAAGGCGCAATTCCAGGAGACGTTGTAGATGTACACGTTTTGAAGAAAAAAAGCAGCTATTTAGAAGGACAAGCAATCGAAATTCACACAAAATCTCCTTATCGCGTTCAGCCAGAATGTGAGCATTTTGGTGTTTGCGGTGGTTGTAAATGGCAAGATATGAGCTATGATGCGCAATTAAAATTTAAGCATGACGAAGTGGTTAACAATTTGGTTCGTATCGGAGGTTTCAAAGATTTAGATGCTGAAATTGTTCCAATTTTAGGTTCTAAAGAACAATATTTTTACCGTAATAAATTAGAGTTTACTTTTTCTAATGCACGTTGGTTAACGTTAGAAGAAATTCAGTCTGGGAAAGAATTTGACGACCGTGACGTAGTTGGATTCCATATTCCTGGTGCTTGGTCTAAAGTTTTGGATGTTACAAAATGTCACTTGCAACGTGATCCTTCTAATGCGATTCGTGTCGAAGCAAAACGTTTTGCATTAGAGCATCATTTAGATTTCTTCGATTTAAAAAATCAAGAAGGTTTATTAAGAACATTAATGATTCGTACTTCTCAGAATGGACAAGTAATGGTTTTGGTTCAATTCTTCCGAGAAGAGAAAGAAAATCGTGAAGCTTTCTTACAAAACTTGAAAGATAAATTCCCTGAAATCACATCTTTATTGTATGCAATCAATCCAAAACAAAACGATTCTGTTTATGATTTAGATATCGAAGTTTTTGCTGGAGATGATCATATTATGGAAAAGATGGAAGATTTGAACTTCAAAATTGGTCCAAAATCTTTCTATCAAACAAATCCAGAACAAGCTTACGAATTATATAAATTAACACGTGATTTTGCAGGTTTAACTGGAGATGAATTAGTATACGATTTATATACTGGAACTGGAACAATTGCGCAATTCGTTTCGAAAAAAGCGAAAAAAGTAGTTGGTGTAGAATCTGTTCAAGAAGCAATTGATGCAGCAAAAGCGGCAGCAAAATTTAATGGAATTGATAATTGTGATTTCTATTGTGGTGATATGAAAGATGTATTGAATCAAGATTTCATTAACGAACACGGAATTCCAGATGTAATTATTACTGATCCTCCACGTGATGGAATGCATAAAAAAGTGGTTGAAAATATTTTGTTTATGAATCCTAAACGTGTTGTTTATGTTTCGTGTAACTCTGCTACACAAGCGCGCGATTTAGAATTGATGAAAGATCAATATAAAATTGTTAAAGTTCAACCAGTTGATATGTTTCCACAAACACATCATGTAGAAAATATTGTACTTTTAGAGCGAATTTAAAATTCAATCAAAAAAAAAATGAAAAATATTCAACGTTTTCTAGCCTACTCAATTTTTGCTTCTATAATTTCTTTAGCATTTTATAGTTGTGAAGATGATGATATTTGTACCGACGAAGGTGATGTTCCACGCATGGTTGCTGATATGTATTATGATGGAACTAATGTTCCTTTGGAAGATTCTATTTATTATTGGGCGTATGTTTATAATGATTCGATTACGAAAGGAATTAGAGAAGCTACAGGAACGAGTAAAGATACTGTCTTAATCGAAAAAAATTCTGCTTTAGGGAAAACAAGTTTCGGAATTACTTTGCGTCAAAATAGTAAAAAAGAGATTTACTATACTATAGCGCAAGGTCCAGATATAGATGTAAAA
This sequence comes from Empedobacter sp. UBA7252, assembly GCF_002472765.1. Taxonomy (NCBI): domain Bacteria; kingdom Pseudomonadati; phylum Bacteroidota; class Flavobacteriia; order Flavobacteriales; family Weeksellaceae; genus Empedobacter; species Empedobacter sp. UBA7252. The sequence continues at coordinate 5,416 of NZ_DKSQ01000033.1, read as the reverse complement.
GATTCTATAACGGGTAAAGTCATCAGAACAATTCCTGCAAAACGTGATCGATTGATTTTAAAATACGATACGCTTGGAAATGGCTATACTTCTAAAGCTTGTGGTTTTGGATTAACTTTTAAAGGAGTTGATGTAAAATTGGTAACAAAAACTGGAAATGGAGCTGGAAATTGGATAAAGAAAATAGAAACTGTAAATACTGAAATTAAAGATGGTTCGACAACTATTATTAAGCTTTTTGCTGACGAGCGCAATTAATTTTGCATTTGGTCAAGAAAATAAAACTGATTCAACAAAAGTTTCGGTTACAGATTCTATTCCCCAAAAAAAATACCACGATATTTTTATCGGTGTAGATATTTTCAATCCAATTGTTTCTGCTTTCAACGATAAAAAAGGAGTTAGCGCTTATGCTTCTTATCAAATCAATAATAAGTGGCATGCCGCTGTAGAAGCTGGTTTCGAGAAAAATAATTTCAATGAAATCAATTGGAATGTTGATGTTGACGGCGTTTTTGCAAAACTTGGTGCAAACTGGTTTATAACGCAAGATATAGAAAATCAATCGAACGGAATTTACATTGGTGGACGAATTGCGTATTCTAAATATTCGCAAACCATCAATAGTTATCCGATTAGAGATTTACAATCGAATGAGATTACAGGAACAGGAAGTTTGCCAAAAGCGAATGTAAGCAGTTATTGGATAGAAGCTGTGGTTGGTGGACGTGTAGAGATTTTCAAGAATTTTTATGGTGAGTTAGCCTTGCATCCTGCAGCTTATATTGGAGGTAAAAAAGATCAAGGAATTGATCCTTTGGTTATTCCTGGTTACGGAAAATACAGTGGTCCTTTCAATATGCCAGTTTTTTGGGGAATTGCTTATAAGATAAACTAAGACTAAAAACTTGTTATGAATCAAATTAGATTAACAAAAGATAATATTTCTCTTTTTCCGAAATATAATAAATTACTTCAAAATGGAAAAATAAAATTCGATTCTTTAGGTCGATTAAGATATTTACATGGAGCACCAATAGGAGATTTGATTCAAATCAAAATAGATAAAAATGGAAAAACAATTTATAAAGAAATAAGTGATGAATGGTTTGATCCAGAAAGTGAAAAAGCTAAAAAATTTGTTTGGTTATAGATTTATATACAAACTAAAAAAGGAACTCTAATTGAGTTCCTTTTTTCTTGATGCGAAGCTGAAATAAATTCAGCTTGACATTTTTTCTCTACATTATCATTAATAATCCTTAAATTAGTTTATCTAACTAAGTCATCCTGAATTCGTTTCAGGAACATATCATATAAGGAATTCTGAAAATATATTATGTTTATATACTTACAAACAAATATCGAACTGTTTTTTATATTGGAGTTACCAACAATTTAATTAAAAGAATAGAAGCTCATAAAGAAGGAATTGGTTCAGCTTTCACTCAAAAATACAATGTAAAATCATTAATTTATTTTGAAGATTTTACTTCAATTAGTCAAGATATGTTAAGAGAAAAGCAATTGAAAAATTGGAAACGGGAATGGAAAATTAATTTAATTAAATCTAAAAATCCAAATTTAGAAGATATTAGTATTCTATAATAAACAAAAAAGGAACTCTAAATTGAGTTCCTTTTTATATGTTCTAAAAAGATTTATAGATTAATCCAAAACCTTTGCTCCTTTTACTTTTTGATTCGTTAAAGCAATATCCAAAACTTCTTTCATTTCTTTTACAAAATGAAAAGTCATTCCTTTTACGTATTCTGCTTTAATTTCTTCAATATCTTTTCGGTTATCTTCGCACAAAATAATTTCTTTGATATTTGCACGTTTTGCCGCTAAAATTTTCTCTTTAATTCCGCCAACTGGCAACACTTTTCCACGAAGCGTGATCTCACCTGTCATTGCTAATTTTGCTTTTACTTTTCGTTGTGTAAAAGACGAAACCAAAGACGTCAACATTGTAATTCCGGCAGATGGTCCATCTTTTGGCGTTGCTCCTTCCGGAACGTGAATATGAACTTTATAATTCTCGAAAACTTCTGGTTTAATTCCCAATTCATCCGCATGCGATTTGATGTATTCTAATGCAATTGTTGCAGATTCCTTCATCACAGTTCCTAAATTTCCTGTAATAGAAAGTCCACCATTTTTCGCTTTCGATAAAATAGATTCGATAAATAAAATATCTCCACCAACACTTGTCCAAGCTAAACCTACTACAACTCCAGGAACCTCATTATTCTCATATTGATCTGGTGTAATAGAAGGTCCTAAAATTTTAGAAATATCTTCGATTGAATATTTAGTATTAAATTCTTCTTCCAACGCAATATGTTTTGCAGCTGAACGAACTAATTTCGCAACTTTCTGATTCAATTTACGAACACCAGATTCACGCGTATAACCTGTTATTAAATATTCGATTTCTTTTTTTCCTAACACAACATCTTTCTCTTTCAAGCCATGTTCTGTTAGTTGTTTTGGTAAAAGGTGACGTTTTACGATTTCAGATTTTTCCTCGATTGTATAACCTGCAATATTAATCATCTCCATACGATCGCGTAACGGACTTGGAATATCTCCAATATTATTAGCTGTCGCAATGAAAAATACTTTCGATAAATCGTAGCCAATTTCTAAGAAATTATCATAAAAAGTTGAATTTTGCTCTGGATCTAAAACCTCTAACATTGCTGATGAAGGATCTCCATGCGCACTAGCCGACATTTTATCAATCTCATCTAAAACAAAAACCGGATTCGACGATTCAGATTTTTTGATTGACTGTAAAATTCTTCCTGGCATCGCTCCAATATAGGTTTTACGATGACCACGAATCTCAGATTCATCGTGTAAACCACCCAACGACATACGTACATATTTGCGCCCAATCGCTTCTGAAATAGATTTCCCCAACGATGTTTTACCAACACCCGGAGGTCCATACAAACAAAGAATTGGCGAACGCATATCTCCTTTCAATTTCAACACAGCAAGATGCTCCAAAATGCGTTCTTTCACATCTTCTAAACCATAATGATCATGATCTAAAATTTTCTTTGCATTCTTGATATCAAAGTTATCTTTTGTCAAGGTATTCCAAGGTAAATCCAACATAAATTCAAGGTAATTACGCTGAATATTATGTTCTGGCATTTGCGGATTTAGACGAGAAAGACGGTTGATTTCTTTATCAAAATGATTTGCTACATCTTCGCTCCAACTTTTCGTTAAAGCACGTTTGCGCATTTCATTAATTTCTTCTTCTGTCGAATTCCCTCCTAATTCTTCTTGAATCGATTTGATTTGTTGATTTAAGAAATATTCTTTTTGTTGTTGATCTAATTCTTTGCGAACTTTATTCTGAATCGTATTCTTTAATTCCAATTTCTGAAGCTCAACATTCATAAAACGCATCACTTCCATTGCGCGAAGTTTCATATCAGAAATTTCTAATAACAACTGTTTTTCATCTAAACTTAACGTCAAATTAGACGCTACAAAGTTGATTAGAAATGTATTACTTTCGATACTTTTTATAGCTCCTGCAGCTTCCGAAGGCAACATTGGATTTTCTTCTACAATCTGAAAAGCTAAATCACGAATTGATTCAATAATAATTGGATATTCTTTGTTGCGTGATGTCGGAACTTTTTCTGTCAAAATTTCTACTTCAGCCTTGAAATAAGGATCATTTGATACAAATTCTTTAACTTTGAAGCGTTTCATCCCTTGTAAAATCACCGTAATGTTTCCATCTGGCAATTTTATCATTCGCATGATTTTCGCAACTGTACCAACTGTATACAAATCGTCTTGTGTAGGATCTTCCACAGCAATTTCTTTCTGCGAAAGCACTCCAATAATGCGATCTTCTTTGTAAGCTTGTGTTAAAAGTTGTATAGATTTATCTCTACCCGCGGTAATTGGCGCAACCACACCCGGAAATAAGACAGTGTTTCTTAACGATAAAATAGGCAATACCGAAGAAATATCTTGCTTATTTAGCTTACTTTCTTCGTCTTTACTCATCAAAGGAATTAATTCGATTTCTTCTTCCATTACTTGTGCTAATGACAAATTGTCTATGTTCATAATTTTTTTATACGTTCAAAGTGTCAGTAAAACTATTTTTAACTGACGAAAGCCTTTCATAATAACAACATTATTAAGATTTGAATCTTGTCTAAAGCATTTAGAAAAGCGAGTATAAATAAGTCAAACGTTATGCCAATAAAATATATTGTCAGTTTTTCAATAAAGGTTTTGAATGAGGATGAATAATTATTTTCACAAAGATAAATTTTATTCATAGTTTTAATATCAATTACACAAATAAAATCAATGATAAAATATTACATATTCTTCATACTATTTATTTTAGGTTATATTACCATTTTTTCTCAATGGTCTGGCTTTTCTCCAATTTCAGAAACCTACTCTTCTAATGGGATATATAAATTAAAATCTATTTCATATGATAATTTTATACCTAATTTGAAAGGTGAATCAATTATATTTTTTAATCGAGAACGTGATAGCTTGAGACAAAATAAGGTATATTATAAACTAAATAGATCATTTGATTTAAATGAAAATTTTCCTTTCTTCCTTGCAATAAGTAATGATGGGAGAAAAATAATCTATTTTACAAATTATATAAACAGCAAAGATTTAGAGGAAAGAAATGTGACTTATTATATTGATGGAAAAATAGCTAAAACTTATTCCTCTGAAGAGTTTACCAATTGTGATAAAAACAAAGAGAAATGCAGACTATTTTATGAAGCCGAAAATAGAAATTTGTTCGAAAACTATACTTCTACCTACAAAGAGTACAATAAATCTTTATCAGAGAAAGATATTTTTTTAACTAAAAATTTCATCTTCAATAAAAATGATATTATTTACCTTATAGATAACAGAAAAAAGGTAACACTTTTTGATTTAGACAAAGGTGAAATAATCAAGTCTAATATTGATTTTGATTCTATTTATCCTGCAATAAAAAATATTGAACCTATAAAGAGTAAAATTTCAAATTATGAATATCCATATAAATATATAATAGATGTCAAAAACTCTCTTACTAATGAAAAAATAGCAGAAAGTATTAGTAAACTATCTAACTTAAAATTTATTCCGCTTGAGGATTCAACTTATAATAAATACAAACTTCATCAAATAGAAATAAGCGGCTATTTAAATAGAAATGGAAAATTTGAAATCGAAAATTTAGAAACAGATTCTATTTTTAATAAACAACAAATTGAAAACTATCTTTTAAATTCAACTTTTGAAACTGATTTTATTCCAAAAGAAGTTGACAAAATATATATCACAAATTTCTTTGGTAGCTATAGAAATTATGATGATAGAATTGCTGGATATCCTAACGAAAGTT